>JAHEHW010000372.1 GCA_024639745.1 Salaquimonas sp.
CATTCATGTTGGATTGCGTACCGGAGCCGGTTTGCCAGACGACGAGCGGGAAATGCTCATCCAGCTTGCCCTCGGCGACTTCTGCCGCGGCCTTGATGATCACCTTGGCAATTTCGCTGTCGAGCTTGTCGAACTCCAGATTGGTCCGTGCCGCCACCTTCTTGATAAGACCCAAGGCACGGATGATGGGTACGGGGATCCGCTCATCGCCGATTGGGAAATTCTCGATCGAGCGCTGAGTCTGGGCACCCCAGTAATAGTCGGCCGGAACCTCGATCTCTCCAAGGGAATCCGTTTCGATTCTCGAAAGCTTCATAATTCAGTCTCCGCTCGTGTTTCCAAGATTCTTTGTCCGAGATAGGCGCCGCACGAATAGTGGTATGTCGATACTGCCCGGACAATGCGAATGACTTGGTAAATTTGCGATCAATGCGGTTTCGGTACGATACCAGACCGCAGCTGGAAATTAGAAGCGCCTGACGATCAGTATGAAACTATACGCAAAGCCATGCAAAACTGGTCCAAAATCGAGATGGCGACACTGTTTTGGCAAGAATTCTGGTCCTTTTTGGGTCCAAGAATCGTGGCTATACGGTCAAAATCGCAAAATTTTTCGCCGAAGGCGCCGTGCGCTTGGAGGGTATTGAAATCCGGCTTCCGGTGGTCGGTGAGGCACCCACCGATGACTTGCGGTGGAGGGATGGTTTGGCGCTCGGCTCACCCACCAATTTCGGCGGTATTTTATGGCGGATGAAGAAATGGTGGGACGATCTCGGATTTGATATCTGGCAGGAAATCGACGGCAAGATCGGTTGCGCCTTTTCCTCGTCCGGTTCCCGGGGCGGGGCAATGAACATGTCTGCCAGGCGTTCTGCACCCTGATGATGAATTTCGGCAAGTTGATGTTAGGCGTCATGGATTATGTCGCGCCGAAGATGTCGCCTTATTATGGCGCGGGATGCATGGGCGAAACCCGCACCGAGGCAGAATAGGAAATGTGCCGCCGCCTCGGACAGCGCCTGGCCGAGTGGTGGGCTGTTTATGCCGATGGCCGGAAGGCTTGTCACCCGGTCACCGCAGGCTATGATCGCTTGATCAAGCATTGAGAGCTTTGAAGCAACGGGAATGAAGGCTTGAAAATGCGCCTGCGTCGTGGGAGTTCATTCATCAACGAGCTCCCGGGATCAACGTTATAATCGCCCAGATCAACACGCACATTCCGATTGGAATTGACGCGGTCCTATCGCTAAGGATATCCGGCTAAGTATCGCGGTTGTTCTCGTCGGATTGATTTCGTGAGCCAAATGCCCTCCTCCACTAGACTTGCCGCGGCGGGCTTTGCCGCGCTCGCGCTTGCCATGGGCATTGGCCGGTTCGCCTATACCCCGCTCCTGCCAATGATGATCGCAGAAGGACGTCTGGCCGTTGCGGATGGCGGCATTCTCGCTTCGGCCCACTTCGCCGGATACGCCGTGGGGGCGTTTGCTGCCTCAAGGGTAAAGGGAACGGCTGTCTCGATCCTATTTTTCTCCCTTGCTGCTATTGGGCTATCGACATTAACGATGGGCCTTACGGATCAATTTGCTGCATGGCTGATCGCGCGCGCCATAGCCGGAATATGCAGCGCCTTTGTTCTGATCGTAGTGGGAAGCGCACTGATCCGGCCGCTCTCGCAATCAGGTCACGCAGATTTGCAGGGATGGGTGTTCGCCGGCGTCGGTGGCGGTATCGCCTTTGCCGGCGTGGTCTGTCTTTTTGCCATGTGGGCGATGATCCCGAGCGATCAGGCCTGGTCGGGCTTCGGCATCCTGGTGCTTCTGGCGACACTTGTGTTTGCCGGCATGAGTGCAAGGCGTTTTCCGCAATCTGAAATGCCTGCAGGGCCAGCAGAGGGAAATCCGGTGCTAGCCTGGAACCTTTTCATTCCCTATGGCGTGATGGGGGCCGGGTACATTATTCCGGCTACCTATTTGCCGGTCATGGCGCGTGAACAGATTTCTTCACCCATAGTGTTTGGTTGGGGCTGGCCAATTTTTGGTACGGCGGCGGCAATCTCAACGGTCCTAGCCATCAGGGCCTCCCGCCGGTTTTCTAATCGTGCGATCTGGACGGTATCCCAGTTGCTGATGGCTGCAGGCATGCTCATTCCGGCTCTGTTCCCCTCGCTGACATCCATCATCATCAGCGCACTTTGTGTCGGAGGCACCTTCATGGTGATCACCATGTCGGGACTCAAGGAGGCAAACAGGCTTGCCGGAAAAGCCGATCCGCGAACGCTTGTTGCTGCTATTACAGCCGCTTTTGCCGTTGGACAGATCATTGGCCCTCTTCTTGCCGGTTGGGCCTATGACGCGAGCGGCAGTTTCAGTGCCCCGCTCCTGATCGTCAGTCTGCTGCTGACCATATCTTTGGTCCCGGTGTATATGGGAAAAGCGGCCCAAGCACGGAAGGTTAGGACGTGGACCCGTTGAGCAAGTCTTCAAAAAGAAAAGGCGGCCCTGGGGCCGCCTTTGAATTCGCATTTGAGCAATGGATTGCAGATGCGAAACGCTTGAAAGCGCTTCTTACATCATGCCGCCCATGCCACCCATGCCACTCATATCGGGCATGCCAGCTCCGGCGCCTTCGCCCTCTTTCTTCGGCTTCTCGGCGACCATGGCTTCGGTGGTGACCAGCAGGCCGGCAATCGAAGCGGCATCCTGCAGCGCGGTACGTACGACCTTGACCGGGTCGA
>JAHEHW010000373.1 GCA_024639745.1 Salaquimonas sp.
ATTCGGCGAGCCGATTACCGCAACCGAGGTCGAAGGCTTGATGGCAGAGGAAATCAGACTCGCCGGCCAGTAAGATATACAGGTAACAGGCCGGGCAGCGTCAGGCGTGACCGCTCTCGCCGGAGATCAGATGAGGATTGATCCCCATTCTCTGCATCACGCGGTTATAGACCCCCTCACGGTCACCGAAGAACACCGTCTCGGCATCGGACTCCGCGACGAGCCAGCCATTGGCCGCGATTTCGCGTTCGAGCTGTCCCATGGACCAACCGGAATAGCCGAGCGCCAGAAAGAAATGCTCAGGCCCGTTGCCGGTCACGATATGTCGGAGAATGTCTAGGGTGGCGGTAAGACAAATCTCCGATGTCACCTGAATGGTGGTGCCATCCCGGTAATCCGGCGAGTGAAGGACAAAGCCTCTTCCCGGTTCGACCGGCCCTCCGACATTGAGTGCGCTCGTCGCCACTTTTTCGGGAAGGCGCTCATCTTCGTGGCTCGTTACGATCCCAAGCTTTCTGAGAAAATCAGCGCCGGAGGGTTCCGGCAGCAGACGATTGATCACGAACCCCATGGCACCCTCCTCGGAATGGGCGCAGATGAGAATGACCGTGCTCTCAAAACGCTGATCGCCGATTTTCGGCATGGCGACCAGAAATTTTCCTTCAAGCGAATTGAAGCGTTCCATACTTCCCTGACCTATCAATATGTTGAAATCATAGCAAAGCTTGGGCGAAGTTCACAGTTGAAAGCGGCGAGAATTGAGTTTGCGTGTTCACGCGGCTTTTACCGGGTTTGCTCAAGATTTTAATTACGCTTTTCAAACAAGCTGATATGCACCGTGACATGAAGAAATTCCGCGACATCCTCTTTTACGCAATGGTCGCCTTGGGCCTTGCCGGGAACGCCACGGCTGCAACGACCGACTGGCAGGATCTCGGCGGTGGCAGGGCGAGGGTTATCGCGGTTATCGATCCCGCCAAAGGCGTTGTCGAGGGTGTGGTGGAAGTCGATCTGCAGGAAGGCTGGAAGACCTATTGGCGATCACCCGGCGCATCCGGTATTCCGCCGGAATTCGATTTTTCAGGTTCGAAGCAAATAAAGATCGATACAATTGGTTTTCCACCGCCTGAGCAAATTCAAATTCCGTCCTCGTCGTTCGTCGGGTATCATGACCGTGTCGGCTTCGTCTTTTCGGGCACCTCGTCCGGTCCCGGCGCTTCACTGAAAATTAACCTGCTTATCGGGGTTTGCGAAGAAATATGTATCCCTGCCATGGCCGATTTTGAAATATCGGCGGCCGATCTGAATCATGCTGACCCGCGTGGCATGGTGGCGGTTGAACTCGCAAAAGAAGCGCTTCCTAAGCCCGTTTCTGCGGCAGGAGGGCCAAGCATGGATTTTACGCTGCAGGGACACGCACTTCGGATCGAGATCGCCTCCGAATTCAATGTGAAAAATCTTCTTATCGAAGGCCCGGCGTCCTGGCATATCCCGGTCCCAAAAAGGGTCGAAGCGCCGGGGGATAGAAGCGTTTTCGCGACGGAATTCGGCACGGATATAGAGACCGAAGCTATTCGGTCGGCTGACCTCCTCTACACCGTCGTGACCGACAACGGTGCCTTCGAAGGAAAGGTTGACCTTCGCTAGCGCGGGGCAAACACGCTCTGCGAACAACAGTTTTTACCATGCATTCTTTGAGATAATCCCGGGCTCTTCGCTTTTTCAAAGTGCGCCCTAGGTTCCGTTATCGGAGATAAATATGGAGTGTGGAATGACGATCAAACCCGGCGACATGTTGCCAGAAACCATCTTTAAAATTATGGGAGCGGATGGCCCCGAAGAAGTGACTACACGTGAATTCTTCACCGGAAAACGAATTGTCGTTTTCGCCGTACCCGGCGCGTTCACGCCAACCTGCCACATGAATCACCTACCCGGCTTCCTGAAGCATCACGAAGATATCAAAGCCAAGGGCGTCCATGATCTCGCTGTCATCTCAGTGAACGACGTCTGGGTCATGCATCAGTGGGCGAAGGAGACCGGCGGCAAGGGCAAGATTCATTTTCTCGCCGATGGCAGCGCCGCTTTTACCAAGGCAGTCGGTCTCGACATCGATCTCGGCGCCGCCGGGATGGGTGTCCGCTCTCAACGCTATTCGATGATCGTCGACAACGGCACTGTTACCGATCTGAATATCGAGGAAAAGCCCGGCGTCGCCGATCTGTCAGGCTCGGCTGCGATCCTCAAAAAACTGGAGACGACGCCGCTTAAAGTTTCTGCTTGAAAGGCTCCATTCCAAGGCGGGCGAGTTCGTCCGCCTTTTCATTTTCCGGATGGCCTGAATGGCCCTTTACCCAATGCCATTTCACTTCGTGAACGTGTCTTGCTTCATCCAGCGCCTGCCATAGCTCGGCATTCTTTACTGGTTTCTTGTCGGCTGTCTTCCAGCCGTTTTTCTTCCATTTGTGCATCCATTGGGTGATACCGCCCCGGACATATTGCGAGTCGGTATGCAGATGCACCTCGCAGGAAGTCTTCAATGCACGCAAGGCCTGAATGGCCGCAGTCAGTTCCATGCGGTTATTGGTTGTTTCGGACTCGCCGCCCTTGAGTTGCTTTTCATGGCTATTGTAACGTAAGAGCACACCCCAGCCACCCGGGCCCGGGTTGCCTGAACATGCGCCGTCGGTCCACACATCCACGCGCTTCCGGGTCATGCGCCCGATCCACC
>JAHEHW010000374.1 GCA_024639745.1 Salaquimonas sp.
AGATGAAATCATCGTGTTGAAAAACGGAAGGATCGCGGAGCGCGGTACGCACGAACAACTGTTAAAAAAGGGCGGCCTATATTCCGAGATGTGGGATCGCCAGCGTGAAGCAAGCGAGGCAGAAGAACGACTTCGCGCGGCAAGGGAAAACGACGAGTTCGGATTGTTCGATCGAAACGGCGGAACGCGGCAGGAATGAGCCGCTGGCTCTCACTCTTCGAGCGATTCATCGGCTTTCTGATTAACCAGGTCCAGCTCTTCCCGTTTGCGCTTCGAGAAACGCTCCGCAATGGTGCCGTCCTTATCGTCGCTTAACACCTCACGGGCCTTGGAGAAGATATCTTCCTCTTCCTCCTCCATGTGGTCCTTGTATTCTTGCTTCAGTGTCTTGAAGCGGGTGAGCCAACCTGGCGACGACATATCCATTTCGTTCAGCTCTTCCATGATGTCGTCGAGTTCCTTGTGCTCGGCAATGGAAAGGCGCGCTTCATCCTGGCCATGCGGGCGCCCAATCAATTTCGAATAGAAGGCCTCTTCCTCTGCGGCCGCATGGGATTTGACATCATAATAAAAGCAATCCCAGGCCGATTGCCGCTCCGCGCTGTCGCCGCTCGTATCGGCAATTCTAGCAAGCAGCTTGCGGTGTGATTCTTGTCTTCCCGGGTTGCTTCGTAGATCGTCGTCATGTCAGCCTCAGTTATTGTCTATACGCAAGATGAAAACGCGGGACCGTGGCGGTTGTTCCCGCTTGCATCTGCCTTGGCAGCCACGATAAGAGAGGCGCAAAGCAATGCGGATAGAAAAAATGTCTGTGACCGACTCGATAAAGAATGTCATTCCGCCCATCCATCCGGAGGGCTACAAGTTTATTGCGATCTTCTTCGTCGCCTCGGTCATTCTCGGCTGGGTCTGGGATCCGCTGTTCTGGGTCGGTCTGGTTCTGACCGTTTGGTGCGCCTTGTTCTTCCGCGATCCGGCGCGCGTTACGCCTGTCAACGATGACTATGTGATCAGCCCCGCGGACGGCAAGGTTTCCCATGTTGGCAAGGTGGTTCCGCCTGCGGAACTCGGTCTCGGCGAAGAGCCGATAATGCGCGTTTCGATTTTCATGAACGTCTTCAACTGCCATATCAACCGCGCGCCGGTTAGGGGAAAAATAAGGAACATAATCTACCGAAAGGGCGAATTTCTGAACGCTGAATTGGACAAGGCGTCGAGTGAGAATGAGCGAAACTCCCTTGTTCTCGAAAGCCCGCATGGCCTTTTGGCGGTAGTCCAGATCGCGGGTCTTGTTGCCAGGCGAATCGTCTGTTTCGCCGAGCAGGGCGACAAACTGGCTATCGGCGAACGTTTCGGGCTGATACGCTTTGGCTCGCGACTCGATGTCTACGTGCCGGGGCAGCCGACCGTCTCGGTTTCGGTTGGCCAGACCGCTATAGGCGGCGAGACCGTGATCGCGCGGTACGACGATCAGGCAACTGCGCCCGTCACACGGGTCGGGTAGCCATGGAACCGCCATTTCCGCCATTCGAGCCTGATGACGACAAGGCTCACCGTCACCCGAAACTCACGGAAATCCCGCTCAGAACGCTGTTTCCGAACATCTTGACGCTGCTCGCGATCTGTTCCGGGCTTACCTCGATCCGCTTCGCCATCGAAAACCGCATAGAATTCGCGCTCGGCGCGATTGTCTTGGCGGCTTTTCTCGATGGCATCGACGGACGCGTCGCGCGGTTCTTGAAATCGACGACCCGCTTTGGCGCGCAGATGGATAGTTTGGCGGATTTCGTCAATTTCGGTGTCGCGCCAGTCATGCTGATCTATTTCAACATGCTGAGCGAATTGCGGCCATTCGGTTGGGTGGCGGCTCTGGTTTATGCCATGTGCGCCTGCCTGAGGCTGGCGCGTTTCAATGTACAACTGGACGGTCCGGGCAAGCCTGACTTCCATACTGATTTCTTCGTAGGTATTCCCGCACCGGCAGCCGCGATGATCGTTCTCCTGCCGATCTATCTGATCCTGCTGGGTGTCGAGAAGTCCTCCGCGTTCAGCATCGTCGTCTCGCTATATGTCATTTTCGTCGGCCTGCTCATGGTCTCGAATCTCCCGACCTATTCCGGCAAGACGCTTTCCAAACGGATACCGCGCTCGATTGCCATTCCGATGATTTTGGCGGTCGTTATCTTTATCGCGATCCTGCTGAGCTATCCGTGGCAAACGCTGGCTGCAGCCTCGCTGCTTTATCTCGCGGCGCTGCCATGGGGCAGAAGCTATTTCCTGAAAGTGGAAGCGAGGGAAGCGGAGAAAACAGCAGCCACGCGCGAGCAGGCGATGGACAAAAGTGCGAAAAAGCCCAAAAATGGGTCCGCGAAGCGTGCGTCTCCGACGAAATCCGCTTCCAAAGGCAGCTCGACCAAGTCTTCCCAGAACTAGGATTGCCGGAAATGAAACGGTCCGGCGGACTTGCGTTTGCCCGTCCGCTTTCGTCGGTCATCAGGCGATACTTTGTCGAAGGCTATTCGGCGGCTTCCGGATAGGCAAATGGTTCCTCGTCGAGTGCGCGATCCTGTTTCTTGCTGCGCAATTTCCCCACCTTCGGTCCATTGCTTTCATCGTCGCTGCGATCTTCATCCGTGTCACCGTCCACCCCGCGCCAGTGAGCAATACGTTCACGGATATTTTCCGGCAGCGAAAGCATTACCGGCGTCAGAATGAGCGTCAGTA
>JAHEHW010000375.1 GCA_024639745.1 Salaquimonas sp.
GTGTAGAGCATTTTGGGCTTGTTCGACATCGCCGAGATCGGCGTGTCGGTGCCCATCGAACCGATCGCTTCCTGGCCCGTTGTGGCCATCGGCGCCATAAGAACCCGGGTATCTTCCTGCGTGTATCCAAACGCCTGCTGACGGTCGAGCAGCGACACGTCATTGCGCAGGGCGCGTGCTTGAACCGGCTTCAATTCCTCGAGGATCAACTGGGTATTCTCAACCCATTGCTGATACGGGTGCTGATTGGCGATTTCCGTCTTGACGAATTCGTCGGAGACGATGCGCCCTTTTTCAAGGTCGATCAGCAGCATTTTTCCCGGCTGCAGCCGCCATTTGCGGGTGATGTGTTTCTCTTCGACGGGCAGGACACCGGCTTCCGAGGCCATTATGACCCGGTCGTCGTCGGTAACGACATAACGGGCCGGACGGAGGCCATTACGATCGAGAGTAGCCCCGATCTGGCGGCCATCGGTAAAGGCGACCGCTGCAGGCCCATCCCATGGTTCCATGAGGGCTGCGTGATATTCGTAGAAGGCCTGCCGGTCTTCACTCATCAACTTGTTGCCCGCCCATGCTTCCGGGATAAGCATCATCATCGCGTGCGGAAGCGAATAGCCGCCGAGATATAGAAATTCGAGCGCATTATCGAAGCAGGCGGTGTCCGACTGACCTTCATAGGAAATCGGCCAGAGTTTTGAGATATCATTGCCGAAAAGCTCTGAGTCGACGGAAGCCTGGCGGGCTGCCATCCAGTTCTTGTTGCCGCGCAGCGTATTGATTTCGCCGTTATGGGCGACCATGCGATACGGGTGTGCCAACTTCCATGAGGGGAACGTGTTGGTGGAGAACCGCTGGTGCACAAGCGCGAGCGCCGATTTGAAATCCGGATCTGTCAGGTCGAGATAATATTTGCCGACCTGATAGGCGAGAAACATGCCTTTGTAGACAATGGTCCGGGAAGACAGCGAAACTGGATAGAAGCCGTTGTCCCGGCCGTCGGTCTCGGCGAAGATGCGGTTCGAGATGACCTTACGGAGAATGTAGATTCTGCGCTCGAAATCGTCCTGATCTTCAATATGATCCGGGCGGCGGATAAAAATCTGAAGTTGCACTGGCTCGGAGGCCATGATGTCCGACGCTTTGGAAAGCGACGAATTGTCGACCGGCACATCACGATAGCCAATCAGTTCGAGACCCTCGCTCTTAATTGTCTCTTCTACGATGACGAGGATGCTTTTGCGGACGGCTTCATCCTGCGGCATGAAAAAATGTCCCACCGCATAGTCGCCTTGTTTCGGAAGTTCGACCCCCAATGCGCCCATTTGCTTGACGAAGAAGTCGTGCGGGATCTGTATAAGCATGCCCGCACCGTCACCCATCAGCGGATCTGCCCCAACAGCACCGCGATGCGTGAGGTTTTCGAGCATGTAGAGCCCGTCTTTTATGATCTGGTGGCACGCGATATTTTTCATATTGGCGATAAAGCCAACGCCGCAGGCATCATGCTCCTTGTCGGCGCGATACAGCCCGGCAGTTCGCTCTTTAGCTGGCGCAGGTTTTGCAGGACAGGATGCTTCGGCGGTGCCGTTCAAAGCGCCGGTGGTGATTTCCGTTTCCTCGCCGAACCGATAATCATCGTTCATCTCAGTTTCCTTCCCGTTCAATTCTTTAAGCCACGTGAGGTTTTTCCCTTCAGCGCCTCGGTTCGCCGGATCGCGCCACTGGTTGATGCCGTCTGCTTTTGCGATTGCCCGTGCTGCAAATAAGGCAGTTCCGGTAAGTTCAACCTACCAAATCACTGTCTTTCTTCCTACCGCCGATACGGGCCAAAATGTCCTGCAACAGCGTTTCCTCCCGCCAGATAGGACAGCAATACTGTCCTATCTGGCGTGAAAATGCCAGACGCGCGAGGGAATCGCAAGAGAAACTTGTAGAAAATGGATGATTTACGAGACATTTTCCCAAGCGCTTGAAATCGGAAAAATGCGTTCCGGCAGAGCTTTCAATCCCGAGCAGCTTGCGACGCCTTGCGTTGAAGGCGCGAAGGGTTCAATTACAGGCCTAGATAACCATTGTTGGGTCGTTTCCGTGGATATCAGGAGATTCCGAGTGTTTTTCGCCAGTGACAATGCTGCCGGTGCGCATCCGAGGATTGCCGAAGCGCTGACTTCCAATGCCGGTGGATTTGCAGCGCCTTATGGCGCAAGCGAGATTGACAAACGGGCGGAAGCGGCTTTTTGTGAGATTTTTGGCCGGGAGGTGGCTGTGCTTTTCGTAGCAACGGGCACCGCGGCCAATTCTCTTGCACTGGCAGCCGAAAGCAAGCTTGGGAGCATCGCGCTGTGCCACACCGAAGCGCATGTTGTGGAAGATGAATGCGGAGCACCGGAATTCTATTCAGGCGGCCGTTTGCATACCGTTTCCGGCAAGGATGGAAAAATCGATCCCGCGGCTTTGAGGGCCAAGCTCGATGGTTTCGATCCGAATTTCGTGCACCACGGCAGGCCGTCCGCCGTGACCATAACGCAGGCGACCGAAATTGGTACGGTCTACGATCCCGATCATATCCGGCAGATCGGTGAAATCGCTTCCGATTTTGATGTGCCGCTTCACATGGATGGTGCGCGTTTTGCCAATGCGCTGGTTTCTCTCGATATTTCGCCAGCCGGAATGACCTCGGATCTGGGGGTCGACTACCTTTCCTTCGGCGGGACGAA
>JAHEHW010000376.1 GCA_024639745.1 Salaquimonas sp.
AGACGATGTGATCGCCTGCGGATACGAGCATCATCGTCGCGCAATGCAGGGCCGCCATCCCCGAGGAAGTCGCGACACACGCCGCTCCGCCTTCCATCGCCGCAAGCCGCTGTTCCAGCACAGCAACGGTCGGATTTGAGATGCGCGAATAGAGGTGCCCACCCTCTTCCAGATTGTACAGCGCCGCCGCCTGCCGCGCGTCCTTGAAGACATAAGACGTCGTCTGGTGTATCGGCACCGCGCGCGATCCGTGATCGCTATCCGGTACATGTCCCGCGTGCAAAGCCAGCGTTTCGAGTTCGTAGAAATCGCCCATCATTCTCCTCCGGACAGGTATCTCCCGTTTTCGAAAAAGACGCAGCATTGGTAGGTCAGGTCGCGCCTCGCCGGGAAGTCGAAGTTAGAGCACCAACCGGATTGCCGGGTCAATGCCTGAAGCGCTGCCATGGCACCGGAAATGGGAGTGATGCAGGGGTTGCAGGAACTTCTCCATAGGGGGTGGCGGCCACCAGTGCGCCCTCGCCATCGGCAATCTTGTTGGAGACCAATCCGATACCAATGAATCGCTCAAGCCCGGGTGAATAGCAAGTTGCCGAAATGAAACCTGCCGTATCTCCGCCATGAGACAGCATCCACTTCTCCTGCGCCATCACCGGCAATTCGGCGTCAATGAAGAAACCGGTAAAGCGCCGTTTTGCGCCTTCATCCCGTATCTTCGTCAAAGCTTCCTTGCCGACGAAATCCACTTCCTGTTCACAATCGACGAATTTTCCGAGCCCCATTTCAAACGGGTTGGTATCGTCATCGGTGTCCGCGCCATAGGATATCAACCCGCTCTCGATACGCTCAATGTAATTTGGACAGCCGGGTTTGATCTCATAAGCTTCTCCGGCATCCTTGACGATGTCCCAAAGCTGCCCGGCTTTCGATCCATCCATCAGATAGAGTTCGTACCCGCGCTGCTTGGACCAGCCTGAACGTGCGACGACGAGCGGAATCCCCTCATGCTCGATTTCCCGGAATGCAAAATAGCCGAGATCCCGGACCCAGGCGCCGAACAGGCCCGCAACAACCTCGATCGCTTTGGGCCCCTGAACCGCAAGGGGTGAAACATCCGGTTCACTCACAGTAACGGCTAGGCCGCGCTCAGCAGCGATTGCCCTCGCCCAGTAGATCATGTCGCTGTCGGCAATCGAAATCCAGTAACGATCCTTCTCGACCGGCAGAAGCACCGGGTCATTGATCAGTCGGCCATCGTGATCGCACATCGGGACATAGCGTCCCTGCCCTGGCACGATCTCGCCGAGATTGCGCGGCGTGAGCAAGCGCGCGAGATGTTCTGCATCCGGCCCCTGCAGCTGGATTTGCCGCTCCACCGCGACATCCCACATCGAAACGCCACTGACAAGCCGCCAGTACTCAGCCACCGGATCCCCGTATGAGGTTGGCATGAGCATGTGATTGTAAACAGAAAAGGCAGCAACACCATTTTCGACCGTCTTGTCGAAAAATACCGATTTACGCACCCTTGCACCGAAACTGATTTCATAGCCCATCGGTACCTCCGGGACGCTCTAATGACAATCGGCCGCATCGGAAAAGACGCTAATCTGTTTCACGCTACGGAAACAACACGAAATGTTCTTTGATGCTTCAGTTTTTTGATTTGCAACTACTTTCAATGTCGATACCGTGGCGGCATGAAATCGCCAGTTTTATCCCGATTTGCGCCAATTTCGCGTCGCCATTTCGTCGATTTCGAAAACGAACCTTCCTTTCCGCCGGGCCAGTCGGCCGGGCATGGAGGCGAGAGCGGGAACCCGCTTTTGTTACAAAAAGGAAGGAAAATACATGTTTTACGAACTCAGGAAACCACTGGCACTAACGGCGACGGCACTGTTCGCGGGCATGGCGATGACAGCCACGGTCTGGGCAGACGCCTGCGACGACTCCTTGTCGATGGTTACGGAGGCAGCAGCCAGCACCGAAGTGACCGACGAGCAGAAATCCCTCATCGAGGCAGCGACAACCGAAGCCATGGACAAACAGGCGGCAGGCGATACCGAAGCATGCGTAGCCTCACTTGCCGATGCCAAACAGGTTCTCGGACTGGATTAAGATGAAATCCGCCGCGCCAGACAACACTGGCGCGCTCATCTTTTGCCTGAGCGCATCGACTGCGATCCCGGTGCGGTTGGCCATTAGGGCAAACCAAGCCGTTTGCCCGGGCTGGCATTGGGAGATGGCCCCCTCTTCATCTCCTATGCGGACAATCGCCAGTCATATGCAGTCGGCCGGCAATCCCGGCAGCGTGGCCCATTTTGGGGCGTTGCCGGTCGACTTGCATTTTCTCGAAAACTTTGGAAGTCAAGCTTCACACCATATCGAGTTGCACGACCAATGGGCAGTGATCCGACGATTTCGGTCGGTCCCAGCCGGTTCTCGGATAGCGCTCGACCCATTGGCCTTCGGGAAACGGCGTACGGTATGGCTGCCCGTTCCGGATAATCTCCGGGATCGCTTTCCCGTTCTTTTCGGCAAAAGACGGCGACGCCAGAATATAGTCGAGCTGGCACAGATGTCGCTCTTCCGGCCCTCTTGAGTGGTAGAGTGTCCAGCGGTCCATTTCCGGGCGGCGCGCTGCAAGGTTCACGCTGAAACCATCCGAGATCAGCGGATCAAACCCGGCTTTTTCCTCCATGGCAGGCGTAAACCTGTA
>JAHEHW010000042.1 GCA_024639745.1 Salaquimonas sp.
GTGCGGATTCGATGGGTACGGGCGCGGCGGTTCGCACGTTTAATGTGCTCGTGGCGGAAAACAGGGCGGTCGCGGCCGCTCTCATTGCTGTTTGAAGATGGAGCCGCATTACGCCCAGTGCCTGGAGTCGCTGAAGTCTGGATCGTTCACGGACTATGTGGCGATTCTTTTCCTGCCTGTTGAAATCAGACCGCATGCGGCCGCGGTTCTTGCCTTTGACCTGGAAATCGAGACGCTTTCACTGCGGGTCAGCGAACCGATACCGGGTGAAATTCGTCTTCAATGGTGGCGTGAGGCCATTTCGGGCGAACGCGATGGTGAAGCGATGGCGAATCCGCTTGCGCGTGCTTTGCTGGAAACGATCTCACGCAATGAATTGCCGCTCGATGGTTTCCAGCGATATCTCGATGCCCGGCTTTTCGATCTTTATAACGATCCGATGCCGGACCGTGATACATTGGAGGCATATCTCGGTGAAACCGAATCCTTCATGTTTCAGATCCTTGCAAGGCTGTCTGGCCAGGAAGTGGGGCGCGTGCTTGCCGATGCCTGTGGTCACGCTGGCGTAGCCTATGGAGTCGCGACGCTGCTTGCCCGATTGCCCATCGATATCGCCAGGCGAAGGCAGTTCATCCCGGGCGATCTTCTCGCCTCGACAGGGCAGGGACCAAATGATTTCTTTTCCGGTTGGGAGACGGCTAGCGCCTCACGGAATGCGATTGTTACCGGGATGGCGGCACTGGGGCGCGAGCATGATCGCAAGGCGCGGGCTGCAATTCACTCATTGAGGAAGACGGACCGAGCGGTTTTCCTGCGGCTTGCCAAGGCGAGGCCCGTTTACTCCAGGGCTGCCAAGACGGGGTATAGAGCCGGCAATGACAGCGTCGGGCTTTCGCCCCTTGTCACCCAGTATCACATCTGGAAAACAGCCATAGCCGGTTTTTAAAGAGAGAAGACGATGAGCGAGGCACCGTCCGCAGAAAGTATTATCCGAGAATTGGGTCTCGAGCCGCATCCGGAGGGCGGGTGGTTTCGCGAGACGTTTCGCGATGAAGCGACCCTGCAGGGTCGGTCGGCCGGAACTGCCATCTATTATCTGCTGGAAGCCGGTCAGCGCAGTCATTGGCATCGGGTCGATGCGGCGGAGGTCTGGCACTATTACGCTGGCGCGCCATTGTTTCTCCGGATTGCCGACGACGATGGCCATATCTCCCAGGCGAATTTGGGCGCGGATATAATCGGCGGTGAGCGACCGCAGGCCATTGTTCCTGCTGGCCGCTGGCAATCAGCCCAAAGCCGTGGGGCTTGGACCCTTGTAGGTTGTACCGTTGCGCCAGGCTTTGAGTTCGATGGGTTTGAGTTGGCTTCCGATGCATGGGTTCCGGGAAGTTGAGGCCATGCCGATTTACCTTCTCGGTCCACTTGTTGTTTGTGGCATCATCCTGGTAGTGCTTCTCGTAAGGGCATTGTTCAACCAGCGGCCGCGCGAGCTTTCGGACCGAAGGGACATCGAGACGCTCTTCTTGATGGCTTTCCCGGAGACACTGATCGTTGAACCCGTTTTGATCGGGGGGGCTTGGCCGGCGATCCGCGATTTTCGCGCTGGAGGGCGAGGAAAAGCGTTTTGGACTGATCAGGGGCATGGGGCATCATTGGTTGACGCGTATGTTTACGGGGCATGGCGTGACAGCGATCAATAGAACCGGCGAGCTTCAGGTTGAGATTCGCATGGACGATTTTAAGTTGCCGCGAACCGCTATCCGGTTTGACACTTCCGAAATGGCGGATAGGCTCGAAAACGAACTTAACGCGATGATGTGCTCCGACTAATCCGATCGACAAACGCGCCGGCAATGACCGATTTGCCCGAGTTTCCTGCCGTCACCCAGCTCGCCATTGCGCTTTTTTTTGCGGCGATGGTACTGGAAATCGTTTTCGTTCGTTTCTTTCGGGCTGCGGGCGACTACGAAGTCTATGGCACCCTAACCAGCCTGCTGATGGGTACAGGCAATGTAATCGCCGGTATCCTGTTCGGATTCATTTCGTTCGGCGCGCTGATGTGGTTCTGGCAATTACGGTTCTTCGACCTTGGCTTTCACTGGTGGGTCGGGTTGGCGGCCTTTCTGATCGACGCCCTTCGCTACTATATTTATCACCGGATGGCCCATTGCGTTCGCTGGGTTTGGGCGGAGCATGTCAGCCATCATTCCAGTCAGCATTACAATCTGTCGACCGCGTTGCGGCAAAGCTGGACCGGGCAATTCACCGGAATGTTCATCCTCCAGATTCCGCTGGTATTATTGGGTTTCCATCCTGCTTTCATCGCCTTCGTCTACGGTTTCAACCTGGTATATCAATTCTGGATTCACGCTCAGGCGATCGAGAAACTGCCGAAACCCGTCGAGTTCATCTTCAATACGCCCTCTGATCACCGGGTCCATCATGCCACCAATTCGCGCTATCTCGATGCAAATTATGCCGGTACCCTGATAATCTGGGACAGGATCTTCGGGACTTTCGTGGAAGAGGACCGGCCTCGCTATGGGATTGTCAAGAACATTGGCACGTTCAACCCGTTCAAAGTGGCGTTCAACGAATGGGTCGGTATCTGGAAAGATGTATTGATGCCCGATATATCCTTTGCGGATCGTCTTCGTTATCTCTACATGCCTTCGTGATGGAGTCATGACGGAAGCAGAAAGGGCTCGGACGATCTCAAGGCCCATTACATACGCATGCATCCGGAGGCCGAAGGGCAGCCGGGACTTAAACTCAATCCGAGATAGCAGGCGAGGACGCAATGACGGATAGTGAAAACGATCCAAAACTGGCTGGCATTATGCAGATGGTGGAGACTGCGCTGACTACGCTGAAAGCAGAGTTCCCCGGAAAGCGCGAAGCGGCAAAGCATCTCGTTGCGGCTGTCGATAGCCTGAAAGCGAGCGATGAGGGCATCCATCCGGAAGATCTCAGTTCCGCCAATGACGGCTGAACAGCGGACCGGTTATCGGAAACTTTCGGTGTGACGTTCTTTTATTCTGCGGCAGCCGACAATTTGCTCGCATCCAGCCAAGTCTGGAAATCGCTCAAGGCCCGCCGGGCATAGAGGCGCTTTTTCGCCAGTTGCCGCTCCTTGCCGCGCCAGCGCTTGACCCCTTCCGGCTTTTGTAGCTCACCGTCTGCGAGCGGCGGGAACAGTCCGAAATTCACGTTCATCGGCTGGAAGGAACGGCGAGACTTCTCATTGCTCGTGCCGTCTTCATCATAGGCGACGTGGCCGGTGGTGATGTGATTGAGCAGTGCGCCCATCGCCGTCGTGATGGGTGGTGCAGAGACCGGCTCTCCCATCAACTCGCTTGCGGCAAATCTCGCGGCAAGAATGCCGATCGCGGCACTTTCGACATAACCTTCGCACCCGGTTATCTGGCCGGCAAATCGGATATGCTCCATGCCTTTGAGACGCAGAGTGACATCTAGCAATTGCGGCGAGTTCAGATAGGTATTGCGGTGAAGGCCGCCTAGCCGCGCAAATTCCGCCTCTTCAAGGCCAGGTATCGTCCTGAATATGCGAGCCTGCTCGCCATATTTCAGTTTGGTCTGAAAGCCAACCATGTTGAACAGGGTTCCAAGCGCATTGTCCTGGCGAAGCTGGACAACCGCATAGGGCTTTTCGTCGGGTTTGTGCGGATTGGTCAAACCCATCGGTTTCATCGGGCCGTGCCGCAGTGTTTCGCGGCCGCGTTCCGCCATTACTTCAATCGGCAGGCAACCATCGAAGTATGGAACGTCCTCCCACTCCTTGAACCCGGTTTTCTCTCCGGCAAGAATTTCATCGATGAATGTATTGTATTCCGTCTCAGTCATCGGGCAGTTGATATAGTCCTTGCCGGTACCGCCTGGCCCAACCTTGTCGTAGCGCGACTGGAACCAACAGGTATCCATATCGATCGTGTCAAAATGAAGGATGGGCGCAATGGCATCGAAAAAGGCCAGTGCGTCAGCGCCGGTCGTCGCGGATATCGCGTCTGCAAGGGCTGGCGCCGTCAGAGGGCCGGTTGAGATAATCACCTTGCCCCAATCCTGCGGTGGCAGCGCTGTCACCTCTTCACGGCGGATTTCGATCTTTGGATGGTATTCAAGCGCCTGTGTGACAGCATCTGCAAACCCTTCGCGGTCGACCGCGAGCGCGCCACCTGCCGGCACCTGATTGGCATCGCCGCAACGCATGATAATCGAATTTGCCATGCGCATCTCAGCGTGTAGAACGCCTACCGCGTTCGTTTCGGCATCATCGGATCGGAACGAGTTCGAGCAAACGAGTTCAGCGAGCGAATCGGTGTTATGCGCTTCAGTACCGCGAACGCCGCGCATCTCGTGGAGCACAACATCGATTCCAAGATTTGCCGCCTGCCAGGTGGCCTCGGAACCAGCGAGTCCGCCACCAATGATGTGAAGTTTTTCGCTCATGCTGCGTATCCGTAGGTTCCATTATACATTTCGTGTTTGGGATTTGCCATTCCTTGACGGCAATCGCAAGCCTTGGAAAAGTAGATGGCGGACAAAGAAAAACGCCCACCGGGGGAGGAGGATCCGGTGGGCGCTTTGCACGATCCGCATTTGCCTTTGGGAGGAGAGTGGCTGCGGATCTTTTCCCGGGTTATGGGAGGAGGAGAAACCCGGAAAGCTCTATGTTGTTCAGCGGGCCTGTCTGGCGATGAACGGAATGTCCACGCGATTGATGCCCAAGTCTTCGAGTTCACGGTTTGAAAGCGAACTCAGTTCATTTACGGTACGGCGGTATTTGCGCCATCCCTTGTATCGTCCGACAACGTCCATTCGGCTCACCTCGTATTCACGTCCTGGCGGCGTTGTTGCCGCTTTGTTGATCTTGAAGGTAAGACTGACGTATACGTCATACCAGTGCCAAAAAGGCAATGGAGCCATGCATATGCTGCATTGCGGCAAAAAATCAATGGTTAGATGCCGCATCGCAGCAATTTTACCCTCTATAGCATCAAAAAAGCGCAATCGGGATGTGAATTTGCCGCTTTACAATAGCGTTTCGGGCATTAAGTAAGCGCTGATGTCCTCAATCATATCGATCAAAAATGTTGAAAAAACCTATTCGGGTGGCTTCAAGGCGCTTGACCCGGTGAATCTCGAGATCCGGCAGGGCGAGATTCTGGCCTTGCTTGGCCCCAACGGTGCCGGAAAGACAACGCTGATATCGATTATCTGCGGCATCGTCCAAAAGTCCGGGGGTAAGATCAGAGTGGGCGGTTTCGATACCGAGGAGGATTATCGCCAGACCCGCTCGATGATCGGCCTGGTGCCGCAGGAACTGCACACGGATTCCTTCGAGACCGTCTGGAATACGGTCTCGTTCAGCAGAGGGTTATTCGGCAAGCCGCGCAACGACGATCATATCGAAAAGGTTCTGAGAGATCTGTCTCTTTGGGAAAAGCGGAACAGGGAGATCATGACGCTTTCGGGTGGCATGAAGCGTCGCGTGATGATTGCCAAGGCGCTTGCCCACGAACCCCAGGTTCTTTTTCTCGATGAACCCTCAGCCGGCGTCGACGTCGAATTGCGCAAGGATATGTGGAACCTGGTCGAGACGCTGCGTTCAACCGGTGTGACGATTATTCTTACCACGCATTACATCGAGGAAGCTGAAGCGATCGCAGACCGTATCGCGGTGATAAGAAGGGGCAAGCTCCTGTTGGTCGAAGACAAAGGCGATCTCATGAGCAAGCTCGGACGCAAGACGCTGCTCATTCATCTTTCGAAAAGCGTCAAAAGCCTGCCGGAAACGCTGGCAAAGCACGGTCTGGAGCTTTCGGAAGATGGTATGACGCTCACTTACGAGTACGAAACGGCCGGCAAACGAACCGGTATTACCAGTCTGCTTTCGGATCTCTCGGCCGCTGGACTGAAATTCCGCGATATCGAAACACGCCAGAGCTCGCTCGAGGATATCTTTGTCGGGCTGGTTAGCGAGGCAGCATGAATTTCCGCGCAATCTGGGCGATCTACAAATTCGAGATGGCGCGCACCAAGCGCACCATCATGCAGAGTATCGTGTCGCCGGTCATCTCGACCTGTCTGTATTTCGTCGTGTTCGGTTCGGCGATCGGTTCACGAATCGAAACCGTCGAGGGCGTCAATTACGGCGCTTTCATCGTCCCCGGATTGATCATGCTTTCGCTGCTTACGCAAAGCGTGACGAATGCTTCCTTCGGTATCTATTTCCCGAAATTCATTGGCACGATTTACGAAGTTCTGTCGGCGCCGATATCCTATATGGAAATTGTTCTCGGCTATGTCGGCGCGGCGGCGACGAAATCCCTCATGATCGGCGTGATCATTCTATTTACGGCAAGCTTTATCGTGCCGCTTCAGATTTCGCATCCCCTGATCATGGCGCTATTCATGGTGCTTACCGCCATAAGTTTCGCATTGCTAGGATTCATTATCGGCATCTGGGCGGATAATTTTGAGAAGCTGCAACTTGTACCGCTGCTGGTGATCACGCCGCTCGTTTTTCTTGGCGGAAGCTTTTATTCAATCAATATGTTGCCACCCGTCTGGCAGACGATCAGCTATTTCAATCCGGTGGTCTATCTCATCAGCGGTTTTCGTTGGAGTTTTTACGAGATTTCAGATGTAGCGCCACTACTGAGCCTTGGAGCCGTGGCCATTTTCCTGACGGTCTGCATGAGCGTGATCGCCTGGATGTTCAAAACTGGTTACCGGCTTCGGGACTAGATATGAAAAAAGGCTGGTTACCCGGCCTTTTCCCTTTAAGTGGCGGCAAACGGTGTTCAGCGATCAAGCGTGATCGTGATTGTGTTGATTCCGGTGAAGCCATCTTCACTCGAGGAAAAGTCCATAATGATCTCATCATCTGCCGAGAGGGTTGGCGGAATGATGTCCTGATAATTTTTCAGCTCGATGATTTCTCCCGTAACAAGGGTCATAACTTGCTTGCTGCCATCATATGACTTGACGGTCGCGGTAAGAGAGTCTGCGCGTGCCAGGCCCGCTGCGGACAGTACAACGGCGCCGGCAACTGCGGCGAGGATCAGTTTTTTCATGAGGATACACCTTTTGGATCGAGTTGTCGGAAGTCCTCGATCGCGCCGACTTCTCCCGTTTCAGGAGAGCCGACGTTTGGTGCGGGTTCGTTGCATGTGGGGTTTCCCGGGCCGATTGGCACGCCCGTATTCGGACGCGTCGGTCGTGACTTCCAGTATCGATCAGGCGCTTAATTTGAGGCGGATTTGAGGCTGGTCTGCACAGAGAAAAGCGGTGTTACTCTGCCGCTTCGATCTTCTTCTTACCGCCGTCGACTGGTCTGCGGTTAAGCAGTTCCTCAAGGAAGTGGCCGGTATAGCTGCGCTCGACGCGCATGACGTCTTCCGGCGTGCCAGCAGCGACCAGTTCGCCGCCGCCATCGCCGCCTTCCGGCCCGAGATCGAGAATCCAGTCCGCTGTCTTGATGACTTCCAAATTGTGCTCGATGACGACCACCGTATTGCCGCTCTCGACCAGTTCATGCAGCACTTCAAGCAGTTTGGCGACGTCATGGAAGTGCAGGCCGGTCGTGGGTTCGTCCAGAATATAGAGCGTCCGCCCGGTAGCACGTTTTGACAATTCCTTGGCAAGCTTGATGCGCTGTGCCTCGCCGCCCGAAAGCGTCGTTGCCTGCTGCCCGACTTTGATATAGGCAAGACCGACCCGCTTCAGCGTCTCCATCTTGTCGCGAACCGAGGGCACTGCCTCGAAGAAATCGGCTGCTTCTTCGACCGTCATTTCGAGCACATCTGCGATTGATTTGCCCTTGAACTGAACCTCGAGAGTCTCTCGATTGTAGCGTTTGCCGTCGCAGACATCGCAGGTGACATAAACATCGGGCAGGAAGTGCATCTCGATCTTGATCACACCATCGCCTTGGCAGGCTTCGCAGCGGCCGCCTTTGACGTTGAACGAGAAACGGCCGGGCTGATAGCCACGGGCTTTTGCCTCCGGCAAGCCGGCATACCAATCCCTAATCGGGGTAAAGGCACCGGTATAAGTGGCAGGGTTGGACCGCGGTGTGCGGCCGATCGGCGATTGGTCAATATCGATGACCTTGTCGAGGAATTCGAGACCCTGGATCGATTCAAACGGAGCAGGGGCCTCGCGTGCGCCATTGAGCTTGCGCGCGGCGGCCTTGTACAGGGTTTCGATCAGAAAAGTCGATTTGCCACCGCCTGAGACGCCAGTGACGCAGGTGAAGGTCGACAGCGGAATTTCAGCGGTGATGTTCTGCAGATTATTGCCGGTTGCGCCGGTCACTTTTACCCGTTTTCCCTTCACGGGTTTCCGCCGTCTTTCTGGATAGGGGATTGCCAATTCGCCTGTCAGATATTTGCCGGTAAGCGATTTCGGGTCTTCCATCACGGTCGCTGGCGTGCCCTGGGCGATGATTTCGCCACCATGAACGCCTGCGGCAGGGCCGATATCGAGCAGATGATCTGCCGCGAGGATCGCGTCTTCATCATGTTCGACGACGATCACCGTATTCCCGAGATCGCGTAGATGGCGCAAGGTGTCGAGAAGACGGGCATTGTCGCGCTGGTGCAGGCCGATTGAAGGCTCGTCGAGCACATACAAGACACCGGTCAGGCCGGATCCGATCTGCGAGGCAAGTCGGATTCGTTGGCTCTCTCCGCCCGAAAGCGTGCCGGAATTGCGCGACAGCGTGAGATATTCAAGCCCGACATCGTTCAGGAA
>JAHEHW010000377.1 GCA_024639745.1 Salaquimonas sp.
TGAGCGGTACATGACTTATTTTGCGACCCGGCGTGTTAAGAACGGTCGACCCAATATCGCGAAGCTGGTCGCCAAGACGACTCCCTGATACGCAGGGAAGATGCGATCGCACCCGCTTCAGAATTTAGACCGTTTGGTCCGCGAACCGACAGATTTTAAGTCCGTTCGATACTATTTCCGAACAGAAATTTGCGACATTTTCCGTGCCCGACATGGCTGCTGGGGCCAATTATGACTAGGGCGAATGAAATGAAGAGAATGAAGAATTTCGGGTTTGGTACACAAATCCGCAAATCCCCTTATTTCGACGCGACGGTTCGTTGGGGTGCGCAGGGCTTCTCAGTTTACAACCACATGTATATTCCACGTGATTTCGGCGATCCTGAACAGAATTTCTGGAATCTCGTCAATTCTGCAATCCTCTGCGACGTCGGCGTTGAGCGCCAAGTCGAGATTGCCGGCCCGGACGCGGCAAAATTTGTGCAGATGCTCACGCCTCGAAACCTCTCGAACATGGCGGTCGGGCAGTGCAAATATGTCCTGATTACGAATGCCCACGGCGGTATTCTCAACGATCCAATCCTGCTGCGCCTTGAGGAAAATCGGTTCTGGCTCTCGCTTGCTGACAGCGATATCCTGCTCTGGGCACAAGGCGTCGCCGTGCACTCAAATCTCGATGTCAGCATTCACGAACCGGATGTTTCCCCGCTGCAATTGCAAGGCCCCATGTCCGGCGAAATCATGCGCGCGTTGTTCGGCGAAAGCATCATGGACCTGCGTTATTACTGGGCACGTGAGGTAAAGCTTGATGGTATCCCGCTGGTTGTATCCCGCACTGGCTGGTCGAGCGAACTCGGCTACGAGCTTTACCTGCAGGATGGTGCGCGCGGCGACGAGCTGTGGGAAAAGATCATGGCAGCTGGAGAGCCGTTCGGCCTGAAACCCGGTCACACCTCTTCCATACGTCGTATCGAAGGCGGCATGCTTTCCTATCATGCCGATGCGGATATCAATACCAACCCCTTCGAACTCGGCCTCGACCGTCTGGTCGATCTTGAAATGGAGGCCGAATTTATCGGCAAGTTCGCATTGCGGCGCATACAGCAGAATGGCGTTGAGCGTAAGCAGGTCGGTTTGCGGCTTGATGGCCCACCGATGCGCGGGCCGAACACGACTTTCTGGGAGGTAAGCCATGATGGGGTAACCGTTGGCAAAGTCACTTCTGCAATCTATTCGCCACGGCTTGGGCAAAATATCGCGCTTGCCATGGTTTCGGTGGGTTTCGCGGAGCTTGGCGCGGTACTCGAAGTGGAGGCTCAGGGCGGTCCTAGACTCGCCACAGTGGTGGAACGACCCTTCTTCGATCCGAAGAAACAGCTCGCCGTCGCTTCAAGGCAATTGTCGGATGTCGGCCATCCTGAACCATTGTCGGAGTTTGTCGCCTGAAGTGTGAAACCACCATTGAGGAACTCCTGGGGCTGGCCGATATCCGGAGCCGTGGTGCCGTGGTCCTGATAAGTCTCGGTCTTTCCACGGCAGCTGAGGTGCAAGGATTAGCGATTTGCGCTACTGTTCAATCTGGCATTGAATGACCTCAATGCAGTTGCTGGAGGAGACAAGCTGATGAGTGGACCATGTTGCGGGCCGGGTTATGCCAGCCCCGGAGAAGCGATCAAAGCACCCCGCGAGAAGCTGCTTTACACTATCGCAATCTATACCGGAACGGGGATCCAGAAACCTGATTACCTGGCAACCGTAGATGCTGATCCGGATAGTCCGACCTATTCCCAGGTGATCCATCGGCTCGAAATGCCAGGTATCGGTGACGAATTGCATCATATGGGTTGGAATGCATGCTCGTCCTGCCACGATGATTCTTCGATGAGCCGGAAATATCTTTTGGTGCCGGGTGTGCGATCCAATAATATTCACGTCGTCGATACGGCAACGGATCCTCGCGCACCGCGCCTGCACAAGGTGATCGACGGGGCCGAAATCAAAGCCAAGACTAATCTTTCAGGCCCCCATACCGTTCATTGCCTCGGTTCAGAGATAATCATTTCGTTTCTGGGTGATGCGATGGGCGAGGCGCCTGGCGGATATCTGCACCTCAACAAGGATTTCGAGATCGTGGGCCGCTGGGAAGAATCCATGGGGGACATCCCGTTCGGTTACGATTTCTGGTATCAGCCGCGTCACAACGTAATGGTAAGTTCCGAATGGGCAGCACCCAACACGTTCATGCCGGGCTTTGACTTAGAGGAAGTTGGGCATCTGAAATATGGCCGTCGCCTGCATTTTTGGGATTTTGAAAAACGCGTTCCGGTCGAAAGCATGTATCTGGGCGAGGACGGACTGATCCCGCTCGAAGTAAAATTCCACCACAATCCCGATAGCACCCACGGGTTTTGCGGCGCTGCGCTCAGTGCCAATGTGATCCATTTTTGGAAATCTGAAGCCGGCAAATGGGAATGGGAGAAAATCATAGACGTTGGCAACGAGCCGCATCCTGAATGGCCGATTCCCGTTCCCGGCGTGATGTCGGCGATCCTCGTTTCGATGGATGACAAATATCTCTACCTGAACAACTGGCTTCATGGCGACATGCGGCAATACGACATCACAGACCCGCATCATCCCAAATTGACCGGGCAGGTCTGGATGGGCGGCCTGCTTGGGAAGGCGCCCAAAGTGAACGGTGTCGACATTGCCGGT
>JAHEHW010000378.1 GCA_024639745.1 Salaquimonas sp.
TAACACCAGAGCCGTATCGATTATATCCTGGCTGGTCGCGCCGAAATGCAGCCAGTCCGCCTCGGCCTGCGAAAGAGATGCCCGCATCTGGCGCAGGAGTTCCGGTACCACTACGCCGTCGCGCGCCGTCGCCGCCGACAGCGCCGGTATGTCCGGCTCGAAACCGGTCAGTTTTTCGACAATGCCGTCGACGATCTCGGGGGCGACCAGCCCTGAATCGCCGAGGGCTTCCAGAAGCGCGCGCTCGATTCTTATCATGGTATCGAGTTCCGCTTTAACCGAAAAGGCTGAAGCCGTCTCCATATCGCCAAGATAGCCGGCGAGCAGAGGAGCGTTGAAAGGCGTGTAAGACATCTGTTTGCGCTGCTCCAGTGGCGAAACGCCCCTAGGTTTCCAAATTCTGGTTGTCGCTCGCCAGCAGGCGTGTGAGGAACCTCTTGATCAGGTTGGCAAGGCGATCCGGCTGTTCGATCGACGGCAGATGGCCCGCATTCTGAATGACTTGGTATTCGGCTCCTGGGATGAGTCCGGCCAATTCTTCGACGAGTGCCGGTGGCGTGGAGCCATCCTCTTCGCCAACCACACAAAGCGTCGGCATGACGAGTTTCGACGTAGATTCCGTGTAGTCGGTATCGCGCAAAGCTACGCTGGTTCCGACATAGCCGCAAACCGGCTGCCGCGTCAGCATGTTGGCATAGCCCTGGTATTCCGCCGGCTTTTCGGCTCGGAAACCTTTGGAGAACCAGCGGTCGAGGATGTTATCCGAGATCGCTTCGATGCCATCTTTCTCGACTGCCGCTATCCGCTCGTTCCATAACTCGTCGGTGCCGATCTTGTGGCCGGTGTCGCAGAGAACGAGTCCCCTGATGCGCTCCGGCGCTTTTGCCGCCAGCCCCTGCGCGATCATGCCGCCCACGGATACCCCGCAGATAACCGCCTGGCTAATCTCCAGGTGGTCAAGTAACGCTTCGAGATCCGCGACATGGTCCGCCATGGCATAAGGTGGACTACCCAGACCCGAAAGGCCGTGGCCGCGCTTGTCATAGGCAACGACCGGATAATTGCCGACGAGACGAACGATCACATCCCGCCAGATGCGGAAATCGGTTCCAAGGGAATTGACGAATACGATCGCCGGCTTTTCCGAGGGACCGCCAATTATCTGATAATGAAGCGTGATACCGTTTAGTTGCGCAAATTGCATATGTGCCTCCGTGCGCTCGTTTTACACGGATGACAGGTCTTCGCAAACAGCCCGATTTTGTTTGACCGCGATGTCTGGCAGACCCGCCGCCACTTGTTGCGCAACACCCAGTCAGGACACTCGTTCGTCGAGCCGCCTGATCGCCTCGGGCGCCTCTTTTGCCCGTTGGTAGAATCACCGTTCCATGGTCTCAATCAAAAGCGGATCCCCGCCCATGAAAAGCCTCTCCGCCTCGATCTAACGAGAAATACCAGCCGTAGGTTCATTCAACCGAGATCAGCTGCAGGAGGCCTGAAAAGTGTCGAACACGGCGCTGGCAGAGTTTGCCCCCAAGGTGCAGTGGGAGCGTTCCTATGTGGCAGGCGACAAGACCTTCTGCATCTACCTCGCGGAAGACGAAGCGGCGATCCACGAACACGCAAAGATTAGCAGCTTCCCCGCGAGCCGGATTACGCCTTTCTTATCAATCATCGATTCCAAGGCGGCCAATTAGCCGCCCGCGAATAAAATAAGGGCTGTTTGTTTCCAACACACACTTCCCCAATTCGGCTGGAAACAATCAGCCCTTACACATGTCCCAGGTGTTCCTGGAAGCCTCCCGTATCCCCGTCACCTTCAGGCGCTTCTGTCGGTACGGATTCAGCCTTACGGCGCTTTTCGCACTCTTGTTGCTCTGTTCGGCCGCTATCTGCAGCTCTTTTTATTGGCCGGCTTTCCAGCTTGGCGGCTCAGTCCCCTTTGAGGCCGCATTCGGCAGGCAACCCGCCCCGATGGCGCGGCTGCCTGTGTCTTATCAGTGACGGGTGATCCAGTCACGGGCCTCGCGCTGAGCGCGGGCAATCTCTTCACGGGTCATTTCCCGGGCAATTTCTTCGCGCCGCTCTTTAGCAATCTCAAGACCGCGATAAGCAGCGAGGTTGAGCCATTTGTGAGCAGCGACCACATCGATCTCGCCATTTCGGCCGGTCGCATACATGAGTCCCAGTTCAAACAGGACTTCCGCGTTCCCTGTTGCTGCCGTATCGGCGAAATCGGCGCCTCTCATATCATATCGTGCCATAGTCTTCCCCTTATTTCGTTCCGCCGCTTTTCCGCGACTTATCCTGTCCCTGTTAACGCTTCAGAACTTTCGCCTTCGCGTTCTTCTCGTCCGGTGTTTCCGGCTTCGTATCGTTGGGGAGAGATTGGCAGGCGGCTTTGAATCTTTCACTAAAATCAATGCTTAATTGGATGCAAATGAAGCTAAAACAGTTCGTAAATTTCACACTTGATTCACCTTCAGACTTTCCTTTTTTCAATAACTTAGAGATTTTTCCATTCAATTTTCACGTTTGAAATTCAAGGCTTTGGTAACCGTGATCGACAAACGCATCTTTCCATATCCACGATCAGGTAAGAGCTTGGCGTGAGAAACAGAAGCCGAAATGTCCGCTGAAAATGATGCTTCCTGCTTGTGCAGGCTAAGGGTTTGCCGATTGCGAACCGGCCCGTACAGTTCATCTTTGCGCTG
>JAHEHW010000043.1 GCA_024639745.1 Salaquimonas sp.
GATTTCAAGCCAACTGGGCGGCCTCATGAATGGACAGATCCATGTTGAGAGCGAAGAAGGCGAGGGTTCGCGTTTCTGGTTCACCGTGGACTTGCCGGTCCAGAAAAATGACGAAAAGCGCAATCGTCTGGCAACCGATATCCGAGTCCTCGTCGTGGATTACAACCAAGTTAATCGCTCGATCATCGAAGAGCAGTTGTACTGCCTGGGAAGTGGATTGCGCGGGCTGTAGCGATGAATATCAGGCGCTCAAACTCCTCGACGGCCTTCTGCGAAAACATCGCTATCGATGCGATCATTCTTGATTATCACATGCCGGAGATGGAAGGAGCCGAACTGGCAAGACGCATACGGCAAGACATGCGTTACGAGCAGATTCTGGTCATCATGCTGACCTCAACGGATAGCATGGAGGACGGGCAACTATTCTCATCGCTTGGAGTTCAAGCGCATTTGAACAAGCCTGCGCGTTCCGGGGTCCTGTTGAAGACAATGGTCGACCTAATGGAACTCGATCCGGCCAATGGTGAAGCGATAGCCGCGGCCAAGCTGATGCGGGCGGCGGCCTGACAGGGCAGGGCCGGTCAAAGCGGGACCTTGCATTCTTTTGCGAAGCGGACTTCAATCCTTCCAGTGCTTTGGAGGGAACGTGATGAAAATCGCAACAATGGCGACTGGTGGTATCGGCGGCTTTCTTGCCGTGAAACTCGCGGAGCAAGGTCAGGAGCTCGTTATGATCGCCCGTGGCAGGCACCTCGATGCGATTCGCTCAAACGGACTGGTGCTTGAAACTGCTTCCGACAAAACGGTTTGCAGGCCGGCGCTGGCTACAGATGATCCGGCAGAAGCCGGGCCGGTTGATGCCATCATCTTCGGCGTGAAGGGCGATGATCTGCCGTCGGCTGCAAAGGCGATTAATCCGATGGTGGGCAGTGACACCGTCGTCATCCCTTTTTTAAACGGTGTCGAGGCCTCAGACCGGCTTTGCGAATTCATTCCCGAGAAAAACGTCGCAAACGGCGTTGCCTATGTTTCGACCACAATCTCCGAGCCGGGCGTTATCAAGCAAACCGGCGCATTCAATCGCTTCATCTTCGGCGAGCGAGATAACAGTGATTCCGAGCGGCTTTCTGAATTGCGAGATGCGATCACGTCTGCAGGGGTCGAGGCGCCTGCAACCGATGATATCAAGCTTGCTGTGTGGCAGAAATTTTTGCTGTTTTCTGCCATGTCAGGCGTTACAGCCGCGGCGCGCTGCCGCTTCAAGGAGATTCGTGACATCGAACCCTTGGGTGAGTTGTTTCGCGGCGTAGTCGCCGAAACCGCTGCGCTGGCGCGGGCAAATGGAATTGCCATTGCGGATGACGCGGAAATTGGCATCTGGGAACAGGCTCTGTTGATGCCGGATGAAATGCGGGCTTCCACCGCGATTGATCTTGAAAATGGCCGGCCGCTGGAAGTCGAATGGGTAACCGGCGCAGTCAAACGTCTTTCTGCGGTAGCGGGGCTCGATGCTCCCATTAACAATACGATCTATGCTCTGCTCAGCCCGTATCGGCACGGTAGCGGCTGAGCGGGTCGACCATCGGTTTGGTCGGTGCGCGGCATACTCTTCGGCCAGTCAAATTATCGACGTATCGATCAAATGCAGCGTTACTGCGGAATAGAAGATGCCGGTCGCGACGAGCACGAATCCGTGCCAGATGGTGTTGTGATACAGCAATCGTTCGTAGAGGAAGAAAGCGACGCCGGTCGTGTAGATCAGACCGCCGCTTACGATCAATGCGATTACCGGGGTCGACAGCGCTTCGAACATGGACCAACCGAGGAATAGCCCTGCCCAACCCATGCCGAGGTAAAGTGCCAAACCGATCCACTTGAAGCGGTCGGCACCAAATATTTTCAGGCTCGTACCTGCAAGCGCCGCCGCCCATAGGCCTGTCAGCAAATAACCGCTGGTGCCTGAAAGCAGTGTGAAGGGCGTATAGGTTCCGGCAATTTTGAAATAGATTGCCGAGTGATCGAGGTGACGGAATATCCGATACCATTTTCGATGGGTAACGAGATTGCATAGTGCCGAACAAACCAACATCGCCACAAGCGTGAAACTGTAGATTGAAACAGCGGCGACAGATGAGAAATCGCCCCGCCAGACGACTGCCATAGTGATTAGTGTGGGCACTGCGGCCAAAGCTGCGCCGATGCCGGCAAAGTGGATAACGGCGTCACTCAATTGTTCACCGCGCGTATATCCAAGCCTGGTAGGCAGTATTTCCAACATCGGAACCATTCTTTCTGCCTTCAGCCTAGCAGCTACCCGTTAACATTGTCATGTGGCTTTTCTCGAAGTCATTCTTTGGGAAATCGGCCCACGAACCGCGAAGCGTGCATGCAGAAATTGGCGTGTCTTTGGTAAACGGCTGGGGCGGATTAACGCAGTTAACCGATCGTGGGGTCGATCAACTCTTTCAGACCATATCCGGCAAGATAAGCGAGCAGGGCGGCTGCCATGCCGATCAGGAAGGTTTCAAGGCCTGAGCGCCACCAATTTGCGGTCGACCAGTGACTTTTTGCTGCCCCGATCAGAAAGAATACGATCCCGGTCATGATTATGCCGGTCATGAAAGGCTCTCCAAGGTCGATGAAGAACGGGATCAGCGGTACAAGACCGCAAATGGCGAAAGCTATGAATGTCGCGAATGCAGATTTCAGTGGATCGCGCCTGACCATCGGCTGCCCGTGTTCCTCGGTCATCAGAAATTCCACCCAGCGATCGGTTCGATTGGCTATCGCCGCGCTTGCCGACTGGAGTGTTTCTCCTGAAAGCCCCTTGGCCGCCAGCAGTTGGCTTGTTCTCATTCTCACTGCTTCCGGACGCTCGCGGATTTCGCGCAGGCGCATCTCGCGAAGTCGGTGGTAATCGTCGATTTCAGATTTGGTGCCGCTGTAATTGCTGGCTGCCATTGAAAAGCCATCGGCAAGGAGATTTGCCAATCCCATGATGATGATGACGGTTGAAGAAAGCGACGCCCCGGCGACGCCGGCGACGACGGCAAAGGTTGTAACGGCTCCGTCAATTCCTCCATAGATAAAGTCGCGCAGATAGTTTACTTTCCGGCTATTGGGCGTCGGGTGTTTCGCCTCGGGGTCATTCATCGGAATTTGCCGCTCCATCATGTGTTCGCATTGCTTCCCAAGCCCGAGTTCATTTCCCGTCCGGGCAGGCTTCGCGATTGTGTCGTTGCAGTTCGGCAATCTCTGAAAGCTGAGCTGCCAGCGGGTTTGTCTTCCGCCATACCATGCCGACGGTGCGTTTCGGGCGCGGCGGCGCAAGGGGAGCGAGATCGACGGCTGCCGAAGAGCTTTCGGTCTTCACCGCCATTTCAGGGATAAGGGTTACGCCGATTCCCGCCCCGACCATCTGTACCAGTGTCGACAGGCTGCTTCCTTCCATAAGGTCTCGGGCGGCTAATGTGGATGTATTGCAGAATGATAATGCCTGATCGCGGAAGCAGTGACCTTCCTCGAGCAATAGCAAGCGCATCTCCCTGAGCTTGCGTGCATCCGGCACGGGCTTGTGAGCATCTTCGATCGGGCGAACCAGAACGAAATCTTCTTCAAAGAGCGGCTCTTCATGCAAACCGGGCTCCGAAATCGGCAGGGCGACGATCGCGAAGTCGAGGCGGCCGCCTTTGAGATCATCAATCAATGATGGGGTAACAGCCTCACGTGGGCGGATATCAAGGCCCGGATAGTGTTTTTTGACCTGTTTGATTACTTGCGGCAGGTAATAGGGGGCAATCGTGGGAATAACACCGATGCGTAACCGGCCGGTGAGCGGACCCTGATTTGCGCGGGCTAGGTCTTCCAGCTCGTCTACGGATCTCAGGATTTCCTGAACACGTTCGGTCAGCGCCTCTCCCAGGCTGCTTAACCTGAGCTGTCTTTGACCGCGCTCAATGAGCGGCGCGCCGAGGAGTGCTTCCAATTCCTTGATCTGAAGCGACAGGGCCGGTTGGGAAATGCCGCATGCTTCCGCAGCCTTGCCGAAATGGCAATGCCTTGAGAGCGCTTCGAAGTAGCGGAGGTGTTTCATCGTCAAGCCATTCATAAGCACAGCTTATTACATCAATAAGGTTTTTGAAATTCCGTTGATCGTTAAATGTGCTATAGGGTGGCGCCACAGCAGGGTCAAAGATGGAAGTTATCTCTGATATATGCCCGTCAAAATCGGGGACTAAAACCTTAGCGCCCGTTGATCTACGAAAATCCAAAACGAGGGAGAGTCGGCATGAACAAGATCGATATCCGGACCGGCGGAAAATGCCCGGTCATGCATGGTGGAAACACCGCCATGGAAACAAGCGTGGTAGGTTGGTGGCCGAATGCCCTCAATCTGGACATTCTGCATCAGCATGACACCAAAACCGACCCGATGGATAAAGGTTTTGATTATCGGGAAGAAGTGAAAAAGTTGGATGTCGATGCGCTCAAGAAAGATCTCCATGCATTGTTGACCGATAGCCAGGAATGGTGGCCGGCAGACTGGGGTCATTATGGTGGCTTGATGATCCGCATGGCCTGGCACGCTGCCGGTTCCTATCGCTTGGCAGATGGCCGTGGCGGCGGCGGCACGGGCAACCAGCGTTTTGCACCGCTCAATTCATGGCCGGATAATACCAGCCTCGATAAAGCCCGCCGGCTGCTTTGGCCGATCAAGAAAAAATACGGCAACAAGATTTCATGGGCCGACCTTTTCATCCTTGCCGGCAATATCGCTTACGAATCGATGGGCCTGAAAACGTTCGGCTTTGGCTTTGGCCGCGAAGATATCTGGCATCCGGAAATCGACGTGTATTGGGGTGCCGAGAAGGAATGGCTTGCTCCTTCGGACGAGCGTTACGACGATGTTGCAGATCCATCGACCATGGAAAACCCGCTTGCTGCGGTTCAAATGGGGCTGATCTATGTGAACCCTGAGGGCGTCAATGGTCAGTCGGACCCCCTCAAGACGGCCGGTCAAGTTCGCGAGACTTTCGCCCGCATGGCGATGAATGACGAGGAGACGGCTGCGCTGACCGTCGGCGGTCACACCGTCGGGAAGTGCCACGGCAATGGCGATGCATCGGCACTCGGACCGGATCCGGAAGCTGCCGGCGTAGAAGAGCAGGGCTTTGGCTGGACCAACCCGAACATGGGTGGCAAGGCCGCCAATGCCATTACCTCGGGCATCGAGGGGGCATGGACGACCAACCCGACTAAATTCGACATGGGTTATTTTGATCTTCTGTTCGGGTACGAATGGGAATTGAAAAAGAGCCCGGCTGGCGCCAATCAGTGGGAACCGATCGACATCAAGGAAGAAGACAAACCGGTTGATGCGAGCGATCCCTCGATCCGCCATAATCCGATCATGACCGATGCGGATATGGCAATGAAGATGGACCCGACCTACAACGCTATTTGTCAGAAATTCATGGCTGATCCGGAGTATTTCCGGGATACCTTCGCTCGCGCATGGTTCAAGCTTACCCACCGCGACATGGGGCCGAAGGTCCGTTATCTTGGACCGGATGTGCCGGAAGAAGATCTGATCTGGCAGGATCCGATCCCCGCCGGATCAACCGACTACGATGTCGCCGCGGTAAAGGCCAAGATCGCCGATAGCGGCCTGTCGGTTACCGAAATGGTATCGACTGCTTGGGACAGCGCCCGGACCTACCGTCAATCTGACATGCGCGGTGGCGCTAATGGAGCGCGGATTCGCCTTGCGCCGCAGAAAGACTGGGAAGGCAATGAGCCCAAGCGCCTGCAGAAGGTTCTTTCAGTGCTTGAGCCTATCGCGAAAGACGCAGGCGCAAGTGTTGCCGACGTGATCGTTCTTGCGGGCAATGTCGGCGTCGAGCAGGCGGCGAAAGCGGCTGGTTTCGATATGGAAGTGCCGTTCGCCCCCGGTCGGGGCGACGCCACGGACGAGATGACCGACGCGGATTCCTTTGACGTGTTGGAGCCGGTATCCGATGGATACCGCAACTGGCTCAAAAAGGACTATGTGGTTAGCGCGGAAGAACTGATGCTTGATCGTACCCAACTGATGGGCCTTACGGCACCTGAGATGACGGTGCTGGTTGGTGGCATGCGGGTCATGGGTACCAATCACGGTGGCACCAAGCACGGCGTACTCACTGATCAGGAAGGGGCGCTGACCACCGATTTCTTCGTCAACCTCACCGATATGGCCAATAAGTGGGTGCCTGCTGGTGACGGCAGCTATGAAATCCGCGATCGTAAAACCGATGACGTCAAATGGACGGCAAGTCGCATGGATCTCGTCTTCGGCTCGAATTCGATCCTTCGTGCCTATGCGGAGGTCTATGCTCAGGATGACAACAAAGAGAAGTTCTTGAACGACTTTGTTGCCGCCTGGACCAAAGTGATGAATGCAGACCGCTTCGACCTGGAAGCGTAAGCAGATGACATAAACGCAAATACCCCCGCCAAACGGCGGGGGTATTTTTTGTCTCACGTGTTTCCGAGATAGGCGGCCGGGAGCCGGACTTACAGGTCTGGGCGATCAGACGCCAGCGCCGATATTACCGAGCATTCGCTGCAGTCCGGCCCCGTCTGCGGAGCCTTTGGCAGCCGTCTTGCCGCGGGCTTTCCAGCGGCGGCGTGCGGGGCCTTCATTCGGCGCAATTGGCTTGCCGTTTTCCGCAGCAGCAGCAACCGGTTTGTTCCTCCGGCGGCGGCGGTTCCTTCGCAGTTTACGCGTTTCCTCGGAACCGGTAGCACGTTTGTGACCGTTATTCTTGCGCGGCTCGGTGGGAGCCTCTGCCGGCGGAGCAAGATCGAGAAATCCTTCAATCTCGGCAACCGGCATTTTCATGCGCGTCAGTTTCTCGATATCGCGAAGGAGCGAACGCTCATTGTTGTCGCAAAAGGCGACAGCAGTGCCATTCTTGCCAGCCCGGGCGGTCCGGCCAATGCGATGAACGTAAACTTCTGCAACCTCGGGGAGTTCGTAGTTGAAGACATGCGAGACATTATCAATGTCGATGCCGCGCGCAGCGATATCGGTTGCTATAAGGATATTCAGGCTGCCTTTGCGAAAGGCATCAAGCGTCTTCTGGCGCTGACTTTGGCTCTTGTTGCCGTGGATCGCCTGCGCGTTGATGCCGGCGCGTTCAAGTTGCTGGCAAAGCCTGTTTGCACCGTGCTTGGTGCGCGTGAAAACGATTGCTCGTTCGACCGCGGGATCCTTCAACAAACGCGCCAGCAATTGTGCTTTTCTCGGTTTTTCGACGAATATCACCGATTGAGTGATGCGCTCGATTGGTTTCGACTGTGGTGCGACGGATATTTCTGCTGGATTGTCGAGAAAATCGTCTGCCAGTCCTCGAATGAGTTTTGGCATGGTTGCGGAGAACAGTAAAACCTGGCGCTGATCGGGCACGTTTCTCATGATCCGGCGGATCGGGGGCAAGAAGCCCAGGTCCAGCATCTGGTCCGCTTCATCCAGAACGACGGTTTTGACGTCGGACAGGTTGATTGCTCCTGACTGCATATGGTCGAGGAGGCGGCCCGGGGTTGCGACGAGGAAATCGACGCCGCGCGCCATGGTCTTGATTTGCGGACCTGGCTTAACACCGCCAACCACAACCGCAACGGACGGTTTCAAGGCACGGCCGTATGTTTTGATGGAGTCCGCAATCTGGGCTGCAAGTTCTCGGGTCGGCGTCATTATCAGCACTTGAGCGCTTTTGGCCGCGGGCTTTCCGCGTTGAATGGCCATTTTATGGAGCTGCGGCAAAACAAATGCCGCGGTTTTTCCTGTGCCTGTCTGCGCGATTCCTAGAATGTCGCGGTTCTGGATCGTTAGGGGAATGGCATCTGCCTGTATCGGCGTCGGCTTCTCATAGCCTTCGGCCGAGAGTGTTTTGAGAATTGGTTCGGCAAGGCCGAGGTCTTTAAATGTTGTCAAAATGAATCTTTTCCGGCTGCGCGATGCCCTCAGACATATCAGCGCAGCGCAATTTTCGTGTTTGTTTGTGTGAAACCAGCGTAGATCGGTCGCCCAAGTGTGTTGCGCTTCGTAAGCACGGCGTTCAGGCAACGATCTGGTTTGATTATTGCATGGCCACTTCGCTCCGCTGACCAATGATGGCCATCTACGCGCGGGACGTGACAAGCGCCTCTTTGACAGTGAAAAAGGCCAAAAGCAAGGCAAATCGTCGATTTGGTTTGAGAGAACTTAACGCCGATGCCCCAAGGATCGCGAGTTTGTGCCTGTATTCGGCAAAACAGTCAGGTGCTTTGGTCTCCCCAAACATGATATCAGGCCAAAACAGGGGATCAGCCTTGAGGAATTTGGTTATTCGAAATGTGTTTCTTTCAATGCTGCTCTTGCCAGCCTTTGCAGGCGTCGCGTAGGCGCGAGATAATCGGGAATAGAGCAGGTGCAATTTGCCTTATGATCTGGGCAAGACCCTCTCGAATTCCATGTGATAGATTACTTCTTCACCGGTGACCGAATATATTGTCCGGGCGCGCCGCTGATGACGAGATGGTCGCCGTTCAATTCAAAGGGTCTAATCAGTGATTCTGTACCCCAAATCGGGTTTCAACTGCCATCAACGTCGTGAAACGCGATATCGCCTTCGATATTACGAAAAGTTTCTTGGAAACTTTGAAAATCTCCAACCAGCGTTTCGCTGCTTGATTGCGAATCGGAAGAGAAACGACAATATCGCGCTCAGAAACCCGCGAATT
>JAHEHW010000379.1 GCA_024639745.1 Salaquimonas sp.
GCCGGATCGCGATCGAGAACGTTTCTTCCTATGTCGAATTTGCTGAATCCGAGATGGAGGAGTGGGAATTCGTCGCCGAACTGGCGGAGCGCGCCGATTGTTGGTTGCTGCTCGATGTGAACAACGTATTCGTCTCCGGACAAAACCACGATTTCGATGACGTGGCTTTCGTCGAAGCCATCCCGCCGGAGCGCGTTGTTCAATTTCACCTCGCCGGCCATAGCGAAGGTGAAGATTGCCTGATCGATACTCACGACCAACCGGTCTGCGACGAGGTATTCGATCTTTACGGCAAGGCTCTGGAGCGGTTCGGCCCGGTATCGACCATGATCGAGCGAGACGACAATATCCCGCCACTTGCAGAGCTGATTGGCGAACTGAATCATGCTCGCAAGATCGCGGAAGGGGTCCTCCAAGAGCAAGCGATTGCGCCCGTCGCCTAGAAACAAAACGCTATGAAACCATCGCTTGCTGATCTGCAAAACCAGTTCCAGACCGATATCATTTCGGGAAGCGACAGGATTTTGCCAAAGCTCAAAGTGCCCGCGAACGCGGCGCGGAAATCACGCCTTTCCGTTTATCAGAACGCCTACAGGCTGCGCCTCGTCGGTATTCTCGAAGAAGAGTATCCGGTACTCTGCAAATATCTTGGGCAAGCGAATTTTTGGCGGCTTGCGGATCGCTATATAAAGGCCATGCCGTCGCACCATCCGAATGCACGGATGTTTCCAGTACGCCTGCCGGAATTCATGGCAAACGACGCTAAGGTGTCGGACCGACCGGAAGCAGTCGACCTCGCCGCGCTGGAAAACGCGCTTTCGCGCGTCTTCGATGCGCGAGATGCTGATATCGTGGAAATGAACGCGCTTGCCGCCCTCCCGGCTGACCATATTGCCGCGCTCAAAATCGCATTCGCGCCGTCGGTTGCATCTGTACCCATGAGCACCAATGCCGAAAGGATCTACGCTGCACTTTCAGATGGCGAAGATCCACCCACGGTACACCTGCTCGAAGAACAAGCCAATATACTTGTCTGGCGTCAGGAAATCGGAGCAAAATATCGCGCGATCGGCGCTGAAGAAGCGATGCTGGTTGCGGAGATCAAACGCGGCAAAGACTTCGGCGTTTTGTGCGAGATGGCAGCCGTAATGGAGGATGCTGAAACGGCGCCAGCCAGGGTCGCAGGCTATCTTACGCAGTGGATCAATACAGGTATGATTTCGGCTCTTACCATCCCTGAGACTGCGTAACCGTGTCACCACCGCTTGCAGGGTGTCGCAAACGCGATAAATCAGAGTTGATGAAAGAGAGCACGAAATTAGAAGTTTTCCATGATGGCGGCTGCCCGGTCTGCCGCCTGGAAATCGATTTTTATGACCGCCTCGACAAATCCGGGCGCATTCGCTGGACTGACATTTTGGATATTCCGGAAAAGGATCTGCCAGCCGGAAAGTCGAGAGAAACACTGCTCGGCAAATTCCATGTCAGGGACCTGCCGCCAAGCGAAGGCGGCGATTGGCATACCGGTATCGACGCCTTTGCCCGCATCTGGCGCGAGCTTCCGGGATTTCGATATTTCGCCTGGTTGTTTCGCGTGCCGCTCCTGAGGCAGCTCGCTCAGTCGGCCTATCTTGGCTTCCTTCGCTGGCAGGCATGGCATCGGAGCAGCCGACGGTCCAGTAATCCCGTAACGAAATCGAGAAGCAGGCAGGGTTGAACCCATATCAGGTATAGTGACGGGATTCCTTGCCGACATTCAGAACCCAGAAATGGGTATATCGCGGATTGCGCCCCGAAGTGTTGAACCCGTAACCGATGCCCGCAAGAGTATAGCTGGGCTTCAGCATTATCTTTCGATGCTTGGGCGATTCGAGCCAACCCTCAAGTGCCTCGTCGATTGATCCATAGCCGACTCCAATATTCTCGCCGGCAGATTGGGTAAAGCCGACACGAAAAATCCGGGTACGGAAATCCGTCCCGGGACCGATTTCGTGGCCGTAAAGACCGCGTTCACCCATTAGGGATGCATAGTCGGAGGCTGCCTTTTCAAGCCTTGGATCTGGAAGCAATTCCTTTAGCCAATGCCTCCGGCGAATTCGGTTGAGCTTTGCAAATGCTTCATGCTTGTCGAAAGAGATCGGAGTCGCTGAGATCTCGGAGCGGGCGCGACGTCCGGCATGACTCGACCCACCGCTGGCACAACCTGCAAGGCCGGCTGCGCCAAGCAAAAGCATCGCGCTGCCCGAAAGCACCTTGCGCCTTCCGTGGTCAGGTTCTGGATCCAGGCCTATTTGGCGAATGCGATGTCTGCTCATACCTCGATTTTAGGCGGGCAGAGTTAAGAAAGTCCCCAACATCCGGTCAGGAATGAAGAAGACCAATGATCTTCACCGCGGCAAGAAATGGGTGGTCAGCAGCTTTCCTGTGGGAGTATGCGGGACAGAAATATTCATCCCGGCGATTCTTCCATGCAAAAACCTACCGAATCCAACCGCATGACCTTCGCGCTCTGGGCCCTTCTGATACTGCTTTCCCTTATTTGGGGAAGTTCGTTCATGTTCGGCAGGATCGCGGTCCAGGAAATTCCACCCCTTCCCATCGTCTTCTACCGCGTAGCGCTTGCGGCCATCTGCCTGTGGGGCTTCATGCTCGCGACAGGGCGCAACCGGAGCCTCTCGGGAGGGTTTGTTGCAAATATCTTCATTCTCG
>JAHEHW010000380.1 GCA_024639745.1 Salaquimonas sp.
GCCATTCAATGAACTGGCGCGCGCCAAGAGCGGCGTCACACCGTGTTTTTACCGCGCCTTGTCTTCTGCGGGGCATTAATGCCCGTTTCGTGGACTAACTACGTAGTTAGCCTACGTATTTTTTACGTAATTTATACGGGTTCCCTGAAGGGCGAATTGCTTTAATCTGAAGCTCACGAAGCGATGGAAATTCGGGATGAGTTATGAATACGCAGAGGACGAGCAGCAATCAGATCGAGCTTAATCTCGGGACGCTTCCACCGGCAAATTCCGTTATGCCGACGAGCTCGACAAGACCGCGATCCAGGAGCTTGGTCACCTAAATGCGTTGCGGCACGGCCCGCAGATAGACGCGCTTGAGGCAGCCATCTGAAGCGGAGCGCCACGAAGACAGAGAAGCCTCTCTGCTTTCCTGTCCAAAATAATGGCACGGAGGTATCTCAGCGCCTTTCTCGGTTTACCAAGGGTAATATCTCTTGCAGGCTGGTAACCCAATCTTAACCATGATCGTAAAGAATACCGCTATCGTACAACAGCGAAATAACCATCCCTTCTAGTGGTCAACGCAGGTATTCGAGTATGACGCAACACCAGGCAGCGCGCCATTTCGGCCAGCGCAAAGCATCCGGCACCATCGTCATAAACTCCAGAGGAGGCATCCGAGAATATCAATTCGGTCTCGGCACCGTATTGGTACTTGCTTCTCTATTCACGATGTTTTCGGTGGGCTATATCGGTGCAACCGCCTATCTCGCCTTCAGGGATGATCTCGTTGCTTCTTCGATCATTCGCCAAGCCAGACTAAAACACGAATATGAAGATCGCATCGCGGCATTGCGCGCCAAGGTCGACCGTATCACCTCCCGTCAAATGCTGAACCAGCAAGCAGTCGCGGCAAAGGTCGCGGAGCTCATGCGCCAGCAAGAAATGCTGAACGGACAAAGCGGTGTTCTAAAGAAGTTGTTCCAGCGGGCAGACGCCCTCGGCATAGACGAAGATGCAGTAACCTCTTCAATTTCGACCGATGAAGAGCGGTCCGAACGCCATAGCAGCCTGGACCTGCAAGCGCCCATTGCTACCAGCTTACCGGCGATCGGCCCGGTATTGCGCGGCTCCGCGGCACCTGCAGACCAATCGACGGAGCCAATCGTTTTGGCAACACTTCCTACCGAAGCCATTCGGCCCAATGCCGATTTTTTCGGCTCGATTCATCGGCAGGTCAACCAGATCGAAAATGGTCAGCGCTCTACTGTGATGGCGCTTTACAAAATGGTAAACCAGAGAACCAGCAAACTGGCCGAGGTTGCACAATCTCTCGACCTTTCCTTGGCCGAGCATATTTCGCAGCATATCGGAGGCCCCTTTATTCCGGAGGGCCCGCAATCGTTCAAAGACATGACGGACAATCTCGCGGAAGCCTTCGATAACTTCGAGACAACCAAGAGAACGGTTCAGGCGCTTCCGATCGGGAACCCTATCCCGGGCGCATCGCTCTCCAGCTCTTTCGGAAGCCGTCGCGACCCATTTCACGGGCGCAGCGCCTTTCATTCCGGACTGGACTTTCGGGCGTCATCGGGCACGCCGGTTCGCGCCACCGCATCTGGCAAGATCGTGCATGCCGGACGCAGGGGTGGCTACGGTCTTCTGGTCGAGATCGATCACGGTAACGGCATTACCAGCCGGTATGCTCATTTGAGTCGAATTTCCGTCAAGAACGGACAGAAGATAGGCTCCGGCGAGGTAATTGGCCGTGTCGGCAGCACGGGACGCAGTACGGGGCCGCATCTTCACTACGAAGTGCGCTACAAGGACAATCCGAGAAATCCCGCACGATTTCTCAAAGCTGGCAAGCGTCTTTCGAAGTTGCTCTGATAAAGGGCAACTTATTCGATATCCTCAACCGCGTCTTCACCCTCACTGCCAGTAACCTGGTGGATGAGCGATGCTTCCATGAACCCGTTCAGGTCTCCATCAAGCACGGCATCGGGCGCGGTATTCTCGACACCAGTTCTCAGGTCCTTTACCAATTGATAAGGCTGCAGAACGTAGGACCGTATCTGGTGGCCCCAGCCGATATCCGATTTCGCTTCATGCTGATCCTGAATGGACTGCTGACGCTTTTTCATTTCGATGTCGAAAAGACGCGCTCTCAGAGCTTTCATCGCGTTGGCACGGTTCTGATGCTGGGATTTTTCTGAAGACGTCACGACGATTCCCGTCGGAAGGTGCGTAATCCGGACAGCGGAGTCAGTGGTGTTCACATGCTGTCCACCAGCGCCGGATGATCGATAGGTGTCGACGCGAATGTCCTTGTCCTGGATTTCGATTTCGACATTGTCGTCGATCTCCGGATAGACCCAGACCGAAGAGAAAGAGGTATGCCGGCGAGCCTGGCTATCGTAAGGCGATATGCGAACAAGCCGATGAACGCCCGATTCGGTTTTCAACCAACCATATGCATTCTCTCCACGAATTAGGATCGAAGCCCCTTTTATGCCCGCTTCGTCACCATCGCTGATCGATTGAACCTCGACCTTGTAACCGTTCTTCTCGGCCCATCGGGTGTACATGCGTAAAAGCATCGACGCCCAGTCCTGGCTCTCGGTTCCGCCTGCGCCGGCATGCACCTCCAAAAACGCGTTCGACTGGTCCATTTCACCTGACAGCAGCGCATCGACCTGGCGTTTGCCCATATCTTTTTCGAGTT
>JAHEHW010000044.1 GCA_024639745.1 Salaquimonas sp.
TTTTGACTTCAGCTCAGGCTGCTACGTAATCATATTAACGATGCGAGGCGAAAGTCTTTCGTCAACTTGTTTCAGTTCCCGAATTGCTAAAAAAGGGCCCGGAAAGGGCCCTTCAGTTTTCCAGTTAGGAGATGCCGCCGGCATTGTGCCGGCGGGTTTTCCAGAAGGAGACTCTGGAGCTAGTTGGCGAGCGCGGATGGTTCGGCCGAAGCTGTGCGTGTGGGGTTTTTCGCACCGTTCAGCTTTTCATCCGCGCTGCTCATGGTTTGAGTTTCACCGGGCGTGTAATTGTCGTAATTCGGCACCTCGGTATTGGTTTTGGTCGCCAGCGAGTCCATGTAGTCTTTCAGCATCGACACGCCATAGAGCGGCTTCTGAACGCCGTTGTGACAAGTCGAGCAGCCGACTTTGTAGACGTCACCCTCTGGACCTTTCCGGTTATCAGGAAAGACAGGAGCAAGGCCGGTCATATACTCGTTGTTGATTTCACGTGCCATGCGAATGCCATGCCAGGCCGTCACCCGCTGAGGCGGGCTTTGATCCCAGTCATTGAAGGCGCGGGAGTTGTGGCAGGTCAGGCAGTTCGCACCGAGGGATTCAGACATGTGCATCATCAGTGCCCATGTTCCTTCGGTTTCTTTTGTCGTTGCCATGTTCTCCCCGTTCGGCAAGGCTTTCAGAGAATGGACGCGTATTTCCTTGTCGCGCAACAGGTAGTCGGCAAGTGCATTTCGTGACATGGATGTATTGCCTACCATGGTTCCGACGCCGTTCTGTGCCAGACCGTCCTCGCCTGTCTCCGTCCAGAAATTGGCGGGAACTGGCTGGCCCCTGTGACAGGTGTAACAGGTGACACCTGTCTCGGCGACGTGAGGCTGCCAATCGACATTGATCGTCTGGTTCATCTGTATCATGCGCCGGGCAACGACCTTGGTATAGACCTCATCCGAGGCAAGGTTTTCAAGATTGTGGCAATAGCCGCAGCCTTCTTCTGGGGAGACCCATTCGGTGATCGAGGCCATGAAATGGTTGAATTGGTCGTTTGAAAGATCACCCAGTACCTGCACGTTTTCATAAATCGCTCCGGCCTTGTCGCCGGTTGGATCCGGTTCGTAAGGCGAAGGCGGAGCAACGTTTGCTGCCTCCATGTCCGCCTGTTTTTCGATATCCTTGTGGATCACCATCCCGGTACCGCGGTAACCGAGTTGCTCGCTTTCAACCGGTGGGAGATCCCAGCCCGCGCCGACAATCATCGCGATTGTCAGCAGCGAGCCCGCGCCCACCGCAAAGGGTATCCAGAGTTTCATTGTGCACCTCCCGTCATTGCAGGGTCTGCGACGTTTGGATAGAGATCCGGCACGGGTGATACGATGCCGTGATTGACGCCCCAGAGATACCAGTTATCGACCACTGTTCCGGTCAGGAGTATGCCGATGCCGCCGGTGAGCGGCGTCAGCACCGCAAACCACCAGGCCCAGCGGTGGACCGATTCCATCGTGGCGTTGAAGCCCATGGTCCAGCGCCAGAACAATGCAGCGCGTTCCGATGCTGTACCGCGATCGGTAATCTGTTCCAGTTCGCGCTCACCGCCATAGCGGCTGACGGCCAGAATGGTCGCGCCGTGCATCGCAAAGAGCAGAACCGAACCGTAAAGGAAGACGATCGAGAGGCAGTGGAACGGGTTATAGTAAAGGTTCCCGTATCTGATAGAGAACGCCGCCGTCCAGTCGAGATGGGGGAAGATGCCGAATGGCACGGCTTCCGAGAAATTGCCCATCAGTAGCGGACGGATGAAACCGAGAACCAGGAACAGCCAGATAGCCGAAGCGAACGCCCATGCCACATGTGTTCCTAGTTCCAGCTGGCGGGCGCGCCGGTACACGCGGATCCACCAGAGGATGACCGATACCGTCAGGAAGAAGCCGGCTATCAGCCACCAGCCACCCTCATCCAGAGGAGGAAGGACCTTTAGGCCGTATTCCGCTGAAGGTGGCTCAAGTGCTAGCCAGAACAATTGGCGGACGAACTGGATCGGATCCCAGCCGACCGAAGCCCACATGTTCAGGCCGATGATGACGAAGGCGATCAGGCCAAAGACAAGCGAGACGGTTCCGAGGAATCCGAGATAGATCGGACCGATCTGCGCGTTGCCGAAATAACCGATCAACTTGTTGTAGTATGGCGTCCCGGTGCGCGGGCTGTCGCCGGCGGGGAGGGGCAGTCCCTCCTCGAAGGGGCCGCGGACCTGAACCGTTGTAAAGATATTCTGATATTGTGCCATGGTTCAGCCTCCTCAGCTCCAGAACGGCAGGTTGAGCCACCAATTCCACCATTGCGGCCAGCCCTGGTTCCAGAACGGTCCGCTGATGACGATACAGACCGCGCTCCAGAAACCGGCATTCAGCGCCAGCACGAGGCCCAGGCGGTGAATGCCCAGCGTGCCGACCGAGTAACCGATGATGTCGCGGAAGAAGGTGTCTTCGTATTCGGGGGTTTTCACCTCCGCCGGCTTGCCTGGTTCGTTCATCTTCTCACCGGGATTGGCTGCCGAAAGGATCAGGCCGCCATGGAGCGAAAGCGCCAGGGTGGTGGTGAAGAAGAAGGACACTGCGATCATGTGTGCCGGGTTGTAGTGGAAGTGCAGATACTGGTAGCCGACATTCGAGACCCAGTCCAAATGGCTGAAAATCCCGTATGGAAAGCCGTGACCCCATGCGCCGAGCAAGAGCGGTCTGAAGACAACCAGCGTTACATAAGCAAATATCGCAACACTGAAAGCGAAAGGAACGTGAAGTCCGATGCCCAGTTTTCTCGAAATCTCGACCTCTCGCAAGGCCCAGGACCCGAAGGCGCCAATCGCGCAGATGGTGATGATCTGCCACAATCCGCCTTCTTTCAGCGGTGCTAGTGCCAGACCGTAACTGATATCCGGCGGAGCTATCGATATCTGCCAGATGTTCCAGGTCGGCCCGATAGCCGCACCATAGATGATCAATGCAGTCCCGAGGACGGCAAAGAAGATGGTGGTTACACCGAAGAAGCCGACATAAAACGGCCCGACCCAGAAATCGAACAGGTCGCCGCCTACGAGCGTTCCGCCTCTTACACGGTATTTTCTCTCAAAACTCAGCAACGCCATAGCATTACCTCCACAACGGGTTTTCCGGGTTAACCCGGTTGGTCAAACCGCTTTCATAGTGTTTGGTTTGGCGGCGGGCGGCGCATTTTCGAACGGGCGCCCGCTGCCTTTTTCGTTGTCGACTTCTAGCCAAACAGTCGCTTAGCCACCGAGCCAGTTGAACCTTTCAGTGCTCAACAGGACGAAGTGGATCAGGATGGCCAGAGTGAACAGAAAAACAGCATTGCCAACCAGCGCTTTGCGCGGATCGACCATGAGCCAAATTCTCCACATTGCTCTGTCTCCTTATGCGACCATCGGCAGAAGCGCGGCTACCGTCTGGTTGATGCTGTCAATTGCAGCATAACCATCCGGACCCGGAATCCACGGGCGCCACATCCAAACCAAGATATGCGCGACGATCGCAATCGCCGTGAATATCATGAAGCCTTGGACGTAGTACTTATGGAACTCCTGAGCTTCGCTTTCGGTCAGACCCGAAAGTGAGACGTTACTAGCCATAGTACGTCACCTCCTAGTCAGTCACCGCGGGACCCCCACGGCGGGGTTCCGGTCAAGGCCTCGCGGCCAATCCCGGTTTCGCCTCCCGTTGCCGGAAGACAAAGGCGAAAGGTTACGCGTGAAAGGCGTAACCTACAGCTGCGTAAGCAGCCGATTTGGCTTCGGCGAAAACGCTTTCACCGGAGTAGGGCGGTTGCTCTCGGAACATGCCGGTCAGGCGGCGAAGGATCGCGACCGCGAGGCAAATCGGGTAGGAAATTGCGAGCAAAAGCCCAAAGACCATTCGATCATTGGCATCGGCATGCCTGGCATGACCGGCGGTGCGACGTTTATCTGCAATCATCGTTACTCTCCCAGTTTGTCCACCGGCGAACCGGCGGCGAATTCTTATGCGGTCTGCCGTTGCCGCCCGGTGGCGGCTTCCTTCGGCATATGGTTTATTCCGACTTCTTCAGCGCCCGCGGCGGTTGCGATCTGCTCTGCCGCGTCGCGCAACCGCTTGGCCGCTGAAATGCGTACCAGAACCGGCTCCGAACTTACGCGCCGGTCCAGCTCCATGCTTGCTTCGGCGCTCCATGGCAGGCTGTTTTTCGAATGGGTTGTGGTTGCTTCGACGCTGTCGAGCTCGGTTGAAAGCGGCAGGATGTTGAACAGCGCGTCGAAAAGGGAATTACAGACTTCCTGGATCAGCCACGAGGCGCCCGAATATCCCATGACCGGCGTTCCGGTGTGCCGACGGATGATCGCGCCCGGGAAGGAAACCTGGATAAACTGCGCCCGACAGCCGGTTTCAGCCATGTACATGCGTTCGTTATAGGAGCCGAACATGATCAATGGCGGTTTATCGCCGATCAGGTCGCGGACCTTGGCATTATCGGTTTTCTTGCCCGAATTGCGCTGAACCGAGAAGGTGCATGGAAGTCCCATCTCTTCGGCAAGGAAGTTGCGGATGCCGCGTTCGTAAGTTTCGGGAGCAACGATCGCGAAACTCGCAGTCGCGAAGAAATCCTGGGTGACCGAGCGCCACAGATCCCACATCGGTTTCAGCGTCGTGTGCTTTTCACGCTCGATGAAAGGCTCTGGATCCAGGTCGAGCATTTCGCCCAATTTGCGCAGGAAGGCCGTTGTCGAATGGATGCCGATCGGCGCCTGCAGATATGGCCTGTCCAATGCCTCGCACAGAAGGCGGCCAAACTCGCGATACATGCAGATATTGACCTCTGCGTCGGAAAGCTTGCGAATATCGGCAAGATGCGAGCCGAGTGGGAAGGTCATATTGACTTCAGCGCCGATACCTTCCACCAGGCGACGGATTTCCGCCAAGTCCGAGGGCATGTTGAAGGTGCCGTAGATCGGGCCTATCAGATTGACTTTCGGCTTGGCCCCCTCCTTGCGCTGTTTCACCGGACGGGCTTTTTTCGGGCCGTATTCAGTCCAGAGCCATTTCAGGGCGCGGTCTGCTGATTGCCATTGGTCTTCATCGATTGTGCGTGGCAGGAAGCGCTGGATATTGGAACCTTCCGGTGTGACACCGCCGCCAATCATTTCGGCAATCGAGCCCGTGACAACGACCGCCGGCAATGCCGGATCGAGAACGCTCCTGGCCCGTTTCATTGCGTTTTCGGTACCGTGCTGGCCAAGTTCTTCTTCAGACAGGCCGCTCACAACGATCGGCAATTCGTGCGGGGGAAGGGCATCGGTGTAATGCAGTACCGAGGTTACCGGCAGGTTCTCACAGCCGACGGGACCATCGATGATGACCTGCAGCCCCTTTATCGCGGTAAATGCGTAGACGCTGCCCCAGTAGCCGCCGGCTCTGTCATGATCGAGGATCAGCATCCGACTGCCTCCCCGCTATCGACAGCGTTCTTCGAAATTCCGACCTTCGCTGCATATTTCTTGCGGTAGGCGGAATTGTCTTTCGGAACGTCTTCCCAGACACCTGCGTTGTCGCCGGTACCAACGCCATCGAAGAATTCCGACATCTTTTCGAAACGCGCCTTGTTGGCGATCGCCGCGTTGACAACAGCTGCGAGCGATCCGGCACCCGCCGGTCCCATCAGCGGCCGCGCCGAGATCAGATTGGTGAAGTAGAGTGCTGGTATCGACGCTTCTTTTGCCTTTTGAACGACCGGGGTCGTTCCGATCGCGAGGTCCGGCTGGAATTCTTCGAATGCGGCGACATCCTCTTCGAGGGATGCGCGGTAGTTTACCGTGACACCATGCGCTTCGAGCCATTCGGCATCGCCTGCGGAGTAAGGCGTTTTGGGGCAGGCTGTTCCGACATAGCGAAGGTCCGCGCCGGACTCGATCAGTAGGCGCGCGACGAGTAGTTCGGATCCCTCATAGCCCGACAGGGTTATGCGCCCGTTGACCCGATTGGCTTCAAGCGCGCCCTTTATCGTTGCGCCGAACATGTTCCTGCTTGCGTCGATCTTGTCCTGAGCAATACCACAGCTTTCGCCAATGGCGGAAAGCCAGGCATCTGTTCCTTCAAAACCAACCGGACCCGACCCGACGATCGAGCGGCCTGCTTTTTTAAATTCCCTGAACGATGCGGTGTAGAAGGGGTGGATCGCTGCAACGGCGGCGCAATCGAGCGCCTGATAGAGTTCGCGCCATTCGCGAACAGGCACGACAGGTCCGGCGGCAAGTCCCATGGGTTCGAGCATCGCGCCAATCGACATCGGGTCCGCAGGGAACATTTCTCCGACGAGCGTGATTGTCGGTTTGTCCTTGATCCCGTCGCGGGGCGCGGCAACAGGGCCGGCTGAAGCCTCTTCGCGGGCGTATTTGAGCATCGCGCCGGACAGCACGTCTTTCGCTTCTGCGTGGGTGGGGACGCCAAATCCCGGAACGTCAATTCCGATGATGCGGACGCCGCCGATCTCCGGAGGGAGCATTTGCAGCGGCACTCCCGAGGCGGTAGGCACGCAAAGATTGGTGACCACGATTGCGTCGTAATGTTCGGGATCCGCCATCTCGTGGACCGCGTCCCGGATATCCTCGTAGAGCTTTCCGGTAACCAGCGATTCCGAGTTGAACGGCACATATCCGACGGAACGTTTTGCGCCGTAGAAATGCGAGGTGAAGGTCAGGCCGTATACGCAGCAGGCTGACCCGGAAAGGATGGTGCCGACGCGGCGCATGCGAAGGCCGACACGAAGAGACCCGAATGCGGGACACATGGATTGCGGCTGATCATGCGGACCCTTCGGGTAATCCTTCTCGAGCCTCTCAAGCACTTCGCCGCTGCCAGACGCTTTAGCGGCAGCCTTCATCTTTTCCGCCCCGGCATGGCACCCGATGGCTTCTCCGCCATCGCGCGGAGCGATATCGTCGCGGTCTTCGACCTCGTCTTTTTGCGTCCGGCTGATGTCCAGTTGGGTTTCCAAGAGCTGCCTATCCTTTCTCAAACCTGGTCGTAGATGACTTCTAGAGATTCCTTGTTGAGTGTTTTCGCTGAGCACATGTCTTCAAGCGTTGCCGGTTCGAGCGTTACGCCTGCGCCCGTGTCGCTGTCGTCGAAAAGGCCGAGCAGGCCGTCCTGATCGAGAGGGGTGGGCAAGACGGGCGGCGCTTCGGCGAGATTGATGGCCAGGGCGTTGAACAGTTCGCCCCATTCACCATCCGGGTAACCGATGATCTGGTAGTTTGCGCTTTTGCGGCGGATATCCTCGTGCTGCGGGATCGCTGCCAGAACCGGAATTCCGACGGAGTCCGCGAAAGCCTGGGCTTCGCCGGTGCCATCATCCTTGTTGACCACCATGCCGGCTACGCCGACATTGCCGCCCAGATTGCGGAAATACTGAACTGCCGAGCAGACATTGTTGGCTACGTAAAGGGATTGCAGGTCGTTCGAACCTACAACGACGACTTTCTGGCACATGTCGCGGGCAATCGGCAGGCCGAAGCCGCCACAAACCACGTCGCCCAGAAAGTCGAGCAGGACAAAGTCGAAATCCCAGTCATGGAAGCCGAGCTTTTCTAGCGTCTCGAAGCCATGGATGATCCCGCGTCCGCCGCAACCGCGGCCAACTTCCGGTCCGCCGAGTTCCATGGCGAAGACGCCATCGCGCTTGAAGCAGACATCGCCGATCGAAACTTCTTCGCCGGCCTCTTTCTTCTCGGACGCCGTCTGGATGATGGTCGGGCAAGCCCGACCGCCGAAGAGCAGAGATGTGGTATCGCTCTTCGGATCGCAGCCGATCAGGAGGACTTTCTTACCGAGCTGCGCGAGCATGTAGGAAAGGTTGGCGAGCGTGAACGATTTGCCGATGCCACCCTTTCCATAGATCGCAATGATCTGGGTTTCCTTCGTGACCTCGCCGGTCGCAGGAGCATCGGGTTCAATCGATGCTTCATCGCGTAGCTGGTCATACATGTCCCTGTCTTCGGGTCTTCCTAATCCCTCAGTCATGGGTAGTGCTCCAATCGAGTATCATCTTTATGCATTCGGGGTCGTTGAATGCGGTGTGGTAGGCGGCGGCTGCCTCGTCCGCCGCTGTGCGGTGGCTGATCAGCTCGGAAAGGCTGAGCCGTCCGCTTGCGACAAGCGTCAGGACGGCGCTCACGTCCTCAGGTTTGAATTCTGCTGCTATGTTTAGCGAAACCTCCCGCATGAATGCCTGAGGGAAGCTGAATGAGACGCGGTCGCGGTAAAATCCCGCGAGCGTCAGCGAGCCATTCGGCCGAAGCCTCGAAATCGCCTCGTCGATCGCGTCGAGGTCGCCGCTGGCATCTATGATCGCGTCGTAATCCTTCCGCGGATCGTTGGCCGCGTTGATGACTTCGTAGCCTGAAGCGCCCTGTAGCCGGCTTTCTGAAACTTCCCAGACAACGGGCGGGAGTGCGCCTTTTGCAACGGCGATCCTTGCCATCAGCCGTCCGAGCACGCCGTGCCCGATAATCAGGTCGACATTGCCCGGTGTGCGATTAAGGGCGTGCTCCGCGGTGGCGGCGAGCGCGAGAAGAACCGCCTCTTCGCCCAGGGACTCGGGAAGTGTGACAGCGCGCTTGCCATCGACAACCAGACGCGAGGCGTTTGCGCCAAAGAGGCTCGAAACATTCTTGAAGCAGCGCGCGCCCG
>JAHEHW010000045.1 GCA_024639745.1 Salaquimonas sp.
ACTTACCTGGCGGGGTTTCTTTTCAGCGAAACAAGGGCAGCAATTAGCTATGTGCCAATACGGCCAGCAGAAGTAATGCCACGATGTTGGTGATCTTGATCATCGGGTTGACCGCAGGACCAGCAGTGTCCTTGTAAGGATCGCCGACGGTATCCCCGGTGACGGAAGCTTTGTGAGCCTCGGAGCCCTTTTCATGCTTCACGCCGTCTTTGTCGACAAAACCGTCTTCAAAGCTTTTCTTGGCATTATCCCATGCACCGCCGCCTGCGGTCATGGAAACGGCAACGAAGAAGCCTGTCACGATGACGCCGAGCAGCATTGCGCCGAGGGCAGCAAAGGCATCCGCCTTGGAGCCGGTGATCCACAGGATCACGTAGAAGACGACGAGTGGCGACAGGACCGGCAGCAGTGACGGCAGGATCATTTCCTTGATCGCGGCTTTGGTCAGCATGTCGACAGCGCGGCCGTAATCTGGCTTCTCGGAACCCTCCATGATGCCCGGCTTCTCGCGGAACTGCTTACGCACTTCCTCGACCACTGCACCACCAGCGCGGCCTACGGCAGTCATCGAAATGCCACCGAAGAGATATGGCAACAGACCGCCGAACAGAAGGCCGACCACCACGTATGGGTTGGACAGCGAGAAGTCGACGGACAGACCCTCGAAGAAAGTTCCCGGCGCTGCATTGGCAGCAAAGAACTTCAAGTCTTCCGTATAGGCTGCGAACAGCACGAGAGCACCGAGGCCTGCCGAACCAATCGCATAGCCCTTGGTCACTGCCTTGGTAGTGTTGCCAACGGCGTCTAGCGCATCGGTCGTTACCCGGACTTCGCTGGGCAGTTCGGACATTTCCGCGATGCCGCCAGCGTTATCGGTTACCGGACCGAAGGCGTCGAGCGCTACAACGAAACCTGCCAGCGACAGCATGGTGGCAACCGCAATCGCGATGCCGAATAGGCCAGCCAGCGTGTAGGTAACGATGATGCCGGCAATGATCACAAGCGCCGGCAAAGCAGTGGACTCGAGCGAAACTGCAAGGCCCTGAATGACGTTGGTGCCATGACCCGTGACGGATGCCTGCGAGATCGAGCGGACCGGACGATATCCGACGCCGGTATAGTATTCGGTGATCCAGATGATCAGGCCGGTGATCACCAGGCCGACCAAGCCGCAGACCAGAAGGTCAAGACCTTTAAAGGTCGTGCCGGCGGTCGTGGTGAACTCGGTACCCATGCCGATCCAGAACTGTACGAGCAGGTAGAGCGCGACGGCCGAAAGAATGGCTGTCGCTACGAAACCCTTGTAGAGGGCACCCATTATCGAGTTGTTGGAGCCCAGACGTACGAAGAAGGTTCCGACGATCGAGGTAACGACACAGGCGGCACCGATTCCCAGCGGCAGAACCATGAGCATGGTCGCAGCTTCACCTTCAAAGAAGATCGAGGCGAGAACCATGGTCGCGACGACGGTAACAACATAAGTTTCGAAAAGGTCGGCAGCCATGCCGGCACAGTCACCGACATTGTCGCCGACATTGTCTGCGATCGTAGCCGGATTGCGCGGGTCATCTTCGGGAATGCCTGCTTCAACCTTGCCGACGAGGTCACCGCCGACATCCGCGCCTTTGGTGAAAATGCCACCGCCAAGACGGGCGAAGATCGAAATCAATGAGGCGCCGAAGCCCAAGGCCACAAGCGCGTCGATGACGGCGCGGTCGGTCGCTTCGTATCCAGCAGGACCGGTCAGGTACCAGAAATATGTCGCAACGCCGAGAAGGGCTAGACCTGCGACGAGCATGCCGGTGACAGCACCGGCCTTGAAAGCGACACCGAGGCCGGCACCGAGGCTCTGGCTCGCCGCCTGCGCGGTGCGGACGTTTGCCCGGACCGAGATAAGCATGCCGATAAAACCGGCGATACCGGACATTACGGCACCGATGAGGAACCCGATCGCGGTCAATCCGCCGAGAAGCCACCAGACAACGGCGAAAACGACCGCACCGACAATGGCGATCGTCATGTATTGGCGGCTAAGATAGGCTTGTGCGCCTTCCTGAATATAACCGGCGATTTCCTGCATCCGGGAATTTCCCGCGTCGGCATTCAATACCGACATGGTGGCCCAGATGCCGTAGATGATCGACAATACGCCCGCAGCGATTGCCAGATAAACAGCAGTCATTTGAAACTTCCCCTTGTTCAGTCTCCGATTGAAACCAGAATTGGTCCGGAGGATCTGAAGAATCTTGCCGGCTTCCCGGCCAATTCCCCCTCGAATTGAACTTTCCGCGCCCATGCCACGGCATGAGACTTCGATGGGCGCCTTTTAACTGAAAATTCGCACGACGCAAGGCCACAAAAGTCGATAGGCACAACGATTGCCCGACAACACGCGCGCGGCGTTGGCGGTGCGTTTCGCAATCGGTGTCGGATTGTCGGTATCGGACGTTTTCGACCTGGGTACGAAATCCTACTGCTGAACCATGACCCGGCTTTGCGCCGCAAGCCAGCCGAGACTTGCGAGGCACAAGAGGGCAATTGGCAGAACAAGGCCATTCAGAAAGAACCACCCCAAGTGATTGAGCGTGACGCCGGACATCAGGCTGGCAAAGGCAACTGTTGAGAACACGATGAAGTCATTGGTACCCTGAGCCTTGCTTCTCTCCTGCGGTTCGTAGGTTTCCGTAAGAAGTGTCGTAGAGCCGATGAAGCCGAAATTCCAGCCGATCCCAAGCAGGATCAGGCCCAGAAAATAATGCGCAAGTGAGACGCCGTTAATTCCCACTAAAGCGGCTGCGATCAGCAGGAAAAGGCCGGTTGCGATAATCCGAGACTTGCCAAATCGGGCGATCAGATTGCCGGTGACAAAACTCGGCGCGAACATCGCCAACACATGCCACTGAATCCCCCAGGTCGAATGATGCACGTTAAAGCCATCGGATAGCATGGCCAGCGGTGCAGCGGTCATAATGAAGGCCATGATGGCGTAGGAGCCGGTCGCACAGAAAACGGCTACCAGAAATTTTGGTTGGGCAGCCAGTTCGGAAAGCGGTCGCGATTTCTTGTTAGCAATCTCCTCCGCGCTCCGGGGAGGATGTCCAGGCTCGAGGAATAGCATTGCCAGAATGCTCAGAGAAAACAGGGCGGTTCCCCACAAGAATGCGCCGGCGAAAGGTATCGGCGCCAGGAAGTCGCTGAAAAACAATATCACCTGAGGGCCGATGAGCGAGGCAGCTACGCCGCCGGCAAGAACCCAGGAAATTGCCTTGGCCTTGAACTCTGCCGTGCCCCGGTCGGCAGCAGCAAACCGGTACTGCTGCGTGAAACTGTTTGCAGCGCCAATTGCAAGCAGCGCGACAACGAAGAGCCAGAACATCTGGGCCGTTATCGCGGTGACAGCCAATGCCATGCCAAGCATGCCCATCAACGCTCCAAACATGAACCCGCGCCGGCGCCCGATACGACGCATCAATAGTGCTGCCGGGACGGACATGAGGGCAACACCGAGGGTAAAGCCGGTTACCGGAAGTGTCGCCAGGGTCTTGTCACCTGCCAGCAGATAGCTGCCTACGATACCCCCCAACGCCACGCTCAAGGGAGATGCCGAACCACTAAGCGCCTGACAAATCGAGAGCAGGATAGCATTTTTACGCGCAGCGGCATTTTCGAGGTCTTCCGCCTGCGTCTCATAAACTGCTATTTCCTGTGACATGTTCCCCTCAGAAATGCGAATAGGATCGCTTCGCGGTCTTTATCGGAAAGCCATCCGGCCCTGTTACCTCGACACCATTGCCAGAAACAATTTCCCCGATCCGCCGGAAAGGCGTCTTATCTGCCAAGGCCTGCCTTTCAAATTGCCCCGCACGCTCAGCAGTAACCGTTATCAGCAATTCATAATCGTCGCCGCCCGTCGCCAGATCGATAAGCGATATAGCGGGGTTTTTTTCAAGGATACCCATTGCCGCGGCCGAAAGCGGAATATTCTGTGCTTCAATCTTCGCGCCGACGCCGGAAGCCCGGCAAAGTTTTTCGAGGTCGCCGACCAGCCCATCCGAAATATCCATTGCCGCGGAAGCGAATTCGGAAACGATGCCAATCGACTGAACCCTTGGCTCGGGCAATTCGTAGCGCTCCAGAACCGCTGACAAGTCGTCTTGGCGACCGGCAAGATCATGCCTGGCCGAAAGCAATCCCAGATAAGCTTCGCCGATCGTGCCGCTCACATACACCGCATCACCGGGCTTCGCGGTCGTCCGCGAAACATAACGGCCCGGCCTGATCGCGCCGAGCGCTGTAACATTGATGACTGTTCCACCGGGGCTGCGAAAGGTGTCGCCGCCCGTCAACTCGATTCCGAAGACTTTCAGGTCCGCACCAAGACCCTCGGCAAAGTTTTCGATCCACCCGGCATCCCAATCGTCGGAAAGCCCGAGCGACAAAGAAACCCCTAGCGGCTTCGAACCCTTTGCCGCAAGATCCGACAGATTCACGCGAATGGCCTTTTGGGCCAGTCTGGCAGGATTTGTGCCTTTAAGAAAATGGACGCCCTCAGCAATGGCGTCGCTGGTCACGACAAGTTCGAAACCCTCTGGCATATCAAGGATGGCAGCGTCATCGAGGAATGAAAACGACTGTTTTCCGGCGAGCGGTGCCAGATAGGTTTCAATCAACCCGGCTTCGTCAGGTCGCTTCGCCATCACCAGATACCTGGACAGCCTCATCCCTTATCGAGGGCACATCGTCACGCGTTTCGCCGACACGATGCTGGCGAGCAATTCGATCAAGCACAGCGTTGACCAATTTGTGCTCGTCTTCTTCGAAAAAAGCCTTCGCAACATCGACATACTCGGAAATGACGACCGCCGGAGGAACATCGGGTTTGGAAAGCAATTCCCACGCACCAGCACGAAGGATGGCCCTCAAAAGCGTTTCGATGCGCGATAGCGGCCATTCCGCAGGCAGATGTTTCTGGATGACCGGGTCGATCCGTTTCTGGTCTTTGACCACCCCGGAAAGGATCGCCCGGAACCATGCCGCGTCGGCGGCGCGATAGATCGCGGTATCGGTATCCGCGTCCACTTCGCGACCAAGTCGAGTGTTCTCGAATTCCGCTGCGACCTCCATCAGACGCGCGCCCGTGAGATCCATCTGGTAAAGCGCCTGTACGGCGGCAAGGCGAGCCATCCCGCGCTTGTTGGCAGGTTTGGCATCCGTCGTTCCTGGTCGTGGAGCGAGCGTCATTGTAGTAGCCCACCGAAGCATTTGCGCAATTGGATCATTTTCAACGCCGCTTGAGCGGCAAAACCACCCTTGTCCAGCCGCGACGGGTCGGCACGCTCCCACGCCTGCTCGCCCGTTTCGCATGTGAGAATTCCGTTTCCAAGCGCAAGCGCGTGATTGACCGAGAGGTCTATCAAGGCACGCGATGATTCATTAGCCACGATTTCAAAATGATAAGTCGCGCCCCTGATAACAACGCCAAGCGCCACAAATCCATCATATACAGTTGCCCCGCGCTTCCCGGCCTCGACTGCAAATGCGATAGCGGCAGGAACCTCGAGAGCGCCCATGACCGTAACCACGTCGAAATCAACTTCGGCATCATCGAGAACGGCCGTTGCACCGTCAAGCAATGCGTCGGACAGGTCGTCATAAAAACGCGCTTCGACGACCAGCAATTTCGGTTTGGTTTCCATTCTTAATTGAAACTCACATTTGAAAACATTCAGATTGTGGCGCTGCAAAAAACATGCAGAGACCGACTTGGCAAGCTCGAATAAACAATTCTGCCATGCAGGAAACCGTGATCAGCGAGACGCGTCACGGACTGGTCGGCAATTTTGATAATTCAGCGGCTGGCAGTCTGCGCGATAACACGCGTATGCAAGTCCGAATTATCACCGAGCGGTATGTGGGACGAGCGGTAAACCTTTCTCTCAAACGCGGTCACCGTATTTCCCTCAGCGAGCCGCGCCCGCGCACGAGTGCAATCCAGATTGCTGCAAGTCAGATTATCGGCTTTGCGGACATTGTCGCGGATCGGGCGCAGATTGGTTCCGTCCACAATCCCTAGATAGTTCACCGGAATACCCTTCTTGCCAAGGTTCTCTGCAATCGCAGTGGCCATGTCGGCACCAAGTGAAATTCCGATCAGATTCACCGACACGGTCGGATCTTTAGCGTAAGCCTTTTCGATATCGGACACGATGGTCGGATAAACGGCTGCAGCGCCTTCAACGGGAGTAAGATACGAGTAAAGTTCGGCCTCGGGCATTTTCTTCGCGAGATTCCGGAAACCATAGCCGATAAATGGCACGGCACTCATCAAGCCATTTATCAGGTAGGTTTTCGTTGGACCCCGGCTTGCCGGAATATCAAGATTTGCGGCTGCATCTTCAGCAGCGTTTTCCGACGAAACCGCGCCCGAGACTGACGTTTCGAGAACGGTCGCAGCCGGATCGGCAGTTACCCGAACATCGGCGGTGGTGTCAGGCGCATAGGCCAGTTCGGTATTCGCCGGGCTTACGCCGGCGCCTGAACCATCTGGGTTGGCGGAAAAGGTCTCCACGCCGGGCAGCGCGCCGTTGTCCGCGCCCACAGTCTCGTTTTCTGCTAGCGGGCCGGCAGTGGACGCCATCATCCCGTCTTCGACGGTTTTGCTTTCAACGGGCGTGGCGCTGGTCGAGATTGCAGACTCCAGAACTTCGCCTGAAACGCACCCGGAAAGAACGATCATGGCAAAGGCTGCCATCAGCCCGGTACGGATGGTGATCATCGAAAACGCCTATTATGAATTGCGGACCTCTTACCCGATTGCTCGCGTACCTATCTCAAAACCATGTTCAGAAAGTGGCAAATTCAGCCATCAAAGTGGGTCGACGCAGTCTCGAAAAGACGGGCCGCGTAACGCGCCATCTGATCGATTTCGATATTTACGAAATCTCCCTTTCCGCGGTCGGCCCATGTTGTGACCTCAAGCGTGTGCCCGATCAAAAGGACATCGAAGCGATCCCGGATCACGGCATTGACCGTTAGCGACGTGCCGTCCAGCGCAACGGAACCCTTTGGCGCAATAAATCTCGTAAGGGATTCTGATACTTCAAGAACAAAGCGCTGGGCCCGACCCTCCTTGATGACATCAACGATCTCGACCATACCATCGATGTGCCCTTGGACAAGATGTCCGCCAAGTTCGTCACCAAGCTTCAAAGACTTTTCCAGATTGATACGGTCGCCGGTCTGCAGCTTGCCCAAGGTAGTCAGCCGCAGCGCTTCCTCCCAGGCTTCAACCTCGTACCAGCGATCGTCGGCGCTTCCTTTTGCGGTTACCGTCAGGCAAACCCCAGCATGGGCGATCGATGCACCGATTTCGATAGCCTCCGGGTCATATTCCGAGATGACCCGAAACCGCTTCCCCTGCTCAAGCGCTGTAAGGCTCTCGATTGTACCAATGGCAGTGACGATACCCGTGAACATCCCGATCTTCCGCTAGCTATTTCGAATCCGTCTGTAACGCGTCATGCGGTCGCCGCAAAGCTCAAGGTGATAATCCGCTTCGAAACCCGAGGGGACATTGCCCGGAGAAACCGGAGAAGCAACAGCTTTCTTGCCTGATGAAGCGATCTTCATGCCCCCCTCGAAAAGGACCAATTCATCGACCAGGTCTTCCTCTAGGAAACTCCGGGCCAAGGCCGCGCCGCCTTCAACCAGAATACTGACCAGCCCCATGGCGCCAAGATCCTCAAGAAGCTCGGGCAAAGCGATGAGCCCCTTCCCCATTTCACATGCTAGAAATTCGCAGCCAAGCTGCGCAAGTGCGTTGCGGCGGGAGGCCTCCAAGTCATGAGGCGCGACCATGATCGTTCGTATCTTGTCGGCGGTTTTGAAAACCGTCGCGTCAAGCGGGCTTCGCCCATTGGCATCGAGGATCACGCGAACCGGCGACCTGCCCTCGAGTCCCGGCAGCCTGCAGTTCAGGGATGGATCGTCCTCACAAATCGTGCCCGCACCAACCATGATCGCATGGTGGTTTGCTCTCAGTAGATGGCTTTGGGAACGGGCCACTTGATCGGTGATGGCGATTTGTCCTGCACCCTCCAATCCGAGATATCCATCGCCGGAAACGGCAAGTTTCAGAGTCACTTGCGCCCGGTTGGTCGTTTTTTGATTCAAATATGCGGCCAGTCCGGGATGAGCATAGTCCGCCGCGATCCGCTCGCTTACCTCTATTCCCGCCTCACGCAGCATGGCGTGTCCTTTACCCGATACCCGGCCATCCGGATCCACGATCGAGGTAAAAACACGGTTGATGCCTGCATCGATCAGGGCCTGAGCACAAGGCGGAGTCCGGCCATGATGAGCGCAGGGTTCAAGCGTGACATACGCCACCGCGCCTCGGGGATCGGCCAATGCATGTTCAATAGCCAACGGCTCGGCATGGGGGCGCCCCCCCAGCGCAGTGACACCCGCGCCGATGATCCTAGGCGGGGAAACCGCTTCATCCATCAGGATACAGGAAACGGATGGATTTGTGCCGGTAAGACCCTGATGCCGCCTTGCGAAACGGATCGCAGCGCCCATGAAACGTTTATCGGCACGGGATTTAGGTTCGGCTGTCATATTGCGGTTTTGCCGCAAGACGTCTTCAAATGGAAGTGCGGTATTTTAAGCCACCAATGCAAATGGTTCATTCAGAACCCCAGCCCGTCTGGGGAGAAGAGCT
>JAHEHW010000381.1 GCA_024639745.1 Salaquimonas sp.
CTCAGCGATCTGCATTAGGTCCAACGGATCGCCAACATGGTTTTCCATAACCTCAATAGCGCGGATGACCGGGGCGCTGGTGGTTCCATATCGCGCAACGAGTCCGGCTCGCTGCGGCTGCCCCGCCCCCCGCACATTGGTGTGCATGAACCAGTCGCTCACCTTTGTCGCGAATTCCGAACCGTGATGACCCGCGATCAATTCGTGCATCATGTCCAGCGGCGCTATACCGCCCGCACAGGTATAGCGCTCCTTATCGATCATATAGATGCTTTTTTCGAGATAGAGCGACGGCGAGATTTCGACCAGCGAAACGGCATGCTCCCAATGGACGGTCATTCGCCGGCCGTCCATCAAACCCGCAGCAGCGAGGATCACGGGACCGCCCGAAACACCGCCCAGCATCACGCCGCGTCGTGACAGGTGCCTAAGCCATTGAAATACGCGCTTGTTCTTGAATTCCGCAGGATCGCCTCCTGCGACCACGATGACCAGATCGAAATCGACATGTTCGCCAATCTGGGTACGGGTTTTCACCCTCGCAGCGCCCGAACTCGCTACCTCGGCCTCAAATACCGAAATATTGCGGACGTGATAGAGTTCCTTGCCGGCAAGGTGATTGGCCGCCCGAAACGGTTCGGAAGCAGCTGCGTAGGACATCAGAGCGAATCCGTCGATTAAGAGGAAGCCAATCCGGAAGGCACGCTCTTTTGGGTTGAAACTGACCATGCCACGAAATAATCCGTCTTTTGTGGAAAAGTCTACCGCTTCGATCAGAGAAATGCTGCATGCAATTCCTGGAGACCGCGCAGATGCGATATTCCGCGTTCACACTGATCAGCGAGGCGCTTACCGGCAATCGCCGGTGGAAACACGTATGGCGTGAACCCGACCCAAAACCCGGCTACGATGTCATCATTGTCGGCGGTGGCGGACACGGTCTTGCGACCGCCTATTACCTTGCGAGGGAATTTGGCCTTGCCAATATCGCCGTTGTAGAAAGAGGCTGGCTGGGCTCCGGCAATATCGGCAGAAATACCACGATCATCCGCTCGAACTATTTGCTGCCGGGCAACGAACCTTTCTACGAATTTTCCCTCAAGCTATGGGAAGATCTCGAACAGGATTTAAACTACAATACGATGGTCTCGCAGCGCGGGATCCTCAATCTTTGTCACACGGACTCCCAGCGCGACGCTTACGCTCGCAGAGGGAATGCCATGCGCATGGCCGGAGCAGACGCAATTCTGCTCGATGCCAATAGGGTGCGGGAGCTCTGCCCATACCTCGATTTCGACAACTCCAGGTTCCCCATCCGTGGCGGGTTATGGCAAAAACGCGGCGGAACCGTCCGTCACGATGCCGTCGCCTGGGGATATGCCCGCGGTGCCGATCAACGCGGCGTCGATATCCTTCAGAATTGCGAGGTAACCGGCTTCAAAATCCAAAACGGTCGTTGTCTTGGCGTCGAAACCAAGAAAGGTCTGATCAAGGCAAAGAAAACCGCCATTTGCGTAGCCGGGTCTTCGAGCCGAGTCATGGCGATGGCGGGGATGCGCCTGCCGATCGAAAGCCACGTCCTCCAGGCCTTTGTCTCCGAAGGCCTGAAACCAATCATACCAGGCGTCGTAACTTTCGGGGCCGGGCATTTCTATGTCTCGCAATCCGACAAGGGCGGCCTCGTCTTTGGCGGAGATATCGATGGATACAACACCTATGCGCAACGCGGAAACCTACCCGTCGTCGAAGATGTTTGCGAAGGCGGCATGGCGATCATGCCGATGATCGGGCGCGCCCGCCTGCTACGGATGTGGGGCGGGGTGATGGATATGTCGATGGACGGTTCACCCTTCATCGACAAGACAGGTACCGAGGGACTCTATTTCAACGGCGGCTGGTGCTATGGCGGCTTCAAGGCGACACCTGCATCCGGCTTCTGCTACGCCCACCTGATCGCAAAAGACGAGCCGCATCCGACGGCTGCCGAATACCGTCTCGATCGATTCCGCCGTGGCGCGATGATTGACGAAAAGGGCGTCGGCGCCCAGCCGAATCTGCACTAGGCCCGAGAAGATGATTATTCACCACCCACTGCTGGGACCGCGCGATGCTTCCGAATTCACCTATAAAGGCGATGCCAACCTGATAGACCGTCCTGACCCGACCGCGCCGGACGCTATCGATCGGTTTCACGATTATGTCTATCTGCGCAACAACCCCGCCGGCGAACATAAAGAGCTCTGGTATCACGAACAGGGCGATCGCTCTTGGCTTATCGTCAGCCGAAACACGCTGACCCACGAAATTACAGCTGTAGATCTCGCCAAACCTGCGATACTGAAGCGCAAACCGGTAGCGGGCAAATGAAACTCCAGCAGCCAAACCGGTTTGCCCTACCCGCCTCAGACGCCAGCGATCGCGAGAAACCCCTCCATTTCTCATTCAACGGAAAGACCTACGAGGGAAATCAGGGTGATACACTTGCCTCCGCTTTGATCGCCAGTGGCGTTTCGCTGGTCGCCAGATCGTTCAAGTATCACCGCCCGCGTGGAATCTTCACCTCCGGCTCGGAAGAGCCGAATGCACTAGTGGAGCTTCGCTCCGGCGCGCATCGGGAACCGAATAGCCGCGCCACGGTCACGGAACTTTTCGACGGCTTGGAAGCGAACAGCCAGAACCACCGCGGATCCCTCAAAT
>JAHEHW010000382.1 GCA_024639745.1 Salaquimonas sp.
CTTGGTGTACGCTATGTTCTCGAAGGCAGCGTACGAAGAGCAGGGGCGCGACTTCTAGTCAACGCCCGGCTGACAGATGTGAGCAACGGGCAAACACTTTGGGCTGAGCGGCTGGAGCGGGACGAAGCCGAGATCTTCTCGATTGAAAACAGCCTCGTCACCGAGATTATTGACAAGCTTGGCGTTGATCTGAGCGTGTCCGAACAGGCGCGGATCGAACGCCTTCCCACCGCGAACCTCGAAGCCTATGACCTCTTTCTCAGGGCCGAAGAGGCCGCGCGCAGGAGTTTCCGGCCCCGCCTGCGCGAGGCGCTGCGGCTCTATTCGGAGGCGACCGCAATCGATCCGGCCTTTGCCAGGGCCTTTGCATCACAGGCACGCACGGAGGCTTTGGTAATGCGCCGGAACTACGATGACGTGTTACCCTACCCGGTTGCCCGCAAACGTGCCTACGAACATGCCGGGCGTGCCTTGGAAATCGATCCCGATATGGCGATGCCCTTTGCCGTGCTTAGTGAATTGCAAACTGTGGATCGCAGGTACGAGGAAGCGATGCGATCGGCGCGGCTTTCGGTCGAAAAAGCCCCGGGCGAAGCCTCAGCCTATCTTGCATTAAGCTTTGCGCAGACATTCTATGGGCGTCACGAAGAGGCGATCGAGAATTTCGAAACGGCACAGCGCCTCAATCCGCTGTTGCCAAGCTATGCGAGGCAGATCGCAAGTCTGTCTTACATCCTCGCGAACCGTCCCGAACGTGCAGTTGAAGTGCTCGAAGAGATCAAGGATAGCTCGCAAGGCGTGGAAGACTACTTCACGATCCTCGCCGCCGCCTATGCTGAGGCCGGTCGGATGGAGCAGGCACAATCGACCGCAGACGAGGTGGCCATATTCGCACCGCACATCTCCGCTCGGCTTTACACCGTACTCTTCGCACATTTTCGGCGGCAGGAGCACCTTGACCGGATCATCGCTGCAATGCTGCGCGCAGGCGTGCAGGAATGGTCCTTTGCTTTTGAACCGGGCGCGAGCGAAAGGCTCTCTGCCGATCAGCTTACCGCGCTGATCGATGGGGATGTGTGGCAGGGAATCTTTGAAGGGCGTGGCCCCGGTCTGATGCAGATATCAGAAAGTGGCAGCGTGGCAATGCGAACATCCACCATGTTCATTACCGGTTCGGCGTCTGTGATTAACGATACTCTTTGCGTGCAACAAAAAGGTCTTGCGCTCGGTCGTCCGGCCTGTGGACCGATCTACAAGAAGGCCGCAGACGTCGCCCGGACAGATCTGTCGTATACCTACACAAATCCGCTTATTCTGTTTCACTTCGAAGCCGGCAGATGATCCGCGACAGTGTCGCGCGTCAGTTGGAGTAATCCTTCTCCGCCACGGGTTTGGTCGCTTCCCAGTTTGAATCGGCCTTAGCAATCATCGCTTTTCCGTCTGGATGATCGAGCATTTCCGCGCCGCTCGGGTCCGATATGAAATAGAGCTTCCCATCGATGATCCGCCATGAATTTTCAGGGTCGATGTTCTCTGATGCGCTATGTCCGAGCCCGACACCCAGGGCGCAATACCCACCGTATTGCGGTGCATATTTGACCGGGTCGGACTTGAACAGTTCGCGGTTCTCTTCGCTTTTGAAATACCAAGGCGTGCCCAGCCATTCATATGCGAATTTGCTTGACCCCTTCACCGCACGGCTTTCCGTGAAATAGGCAACCGTATCGTAGCCCTTTATGGCAACCTCGCCAAAGGGACCGGTATTGATCGGGTCAGCCGCGAATGCCGCATTGCTCATGCTTGCCAGAAACAAGCCAGTTGTCAGTAGTCGAAAGATCAATGTCCTAACCCTCCCTATTGCCCTGCCTCCAGGCAAAGGCGGTGAAAATCCGGGCCGAAGGCGTCTTGCGGGGGGCATATGGCACCGTGCTGCTTGAGGAGCGCCACGATATCATAATGCTTGCGGAACATCGTCCGGGTCAGAACCGTGAAGCCCTCGTTGTCGAGGGTCACGATATCCGCATCATGGGCCAGAAGCAGTTCGATCATCTCGAAATGGCCCTCGTCGGCCGCCAGGTAAATGGGTGACTTTTCGGCCCGGTTGATACGCCCGTTCACATCCGCGCCGCGCGCGAGAAGCAGGCGCGCTGTCTCCAGATGGCCGCCATAGGCCGCCGCGTGAAGCGGTGTGTATCCGCTGTGGTTGCGCGCCATCACATCCGCGCCAGCCTCAATAAGGGCCGCCGCGGTCTCAATTTTCCCGGCCAATGACGCTGCAATCAAGGGAGTGGCCTTGTTCGGGCCCCGCTCATCGACCGAGGTCCCACTTTCCAGCAGTGCCTTCACAGTGGCCGTATCCCCCAGCTTCGCAGCATCGAACAACGGGCCAGCGTGAACAGGCCCAACCAAACATATTACCGCTGCGCAGATGGTAACAATTCGCCGCATGGATTGATCTCCCTTAGTTGAATGCTACAACGGGACGCAATTGCTCGCAACATTCTGTCACTTGAGTCCATCTCCGCCCATTCCGACAGATGCTGCGAAATCGAGTAAGGTCGCCTTTGGGCTCGTTGCGGTCATTCTCTGCGTTTCGCATCAATGGCCGGTCTGTGAATTTGTGCCGTTCGCTGCGCAACACGAACCCTCGCACTGCAGACTTTCCGGACCATCTGTCAGTTGACG
>JAHEHW010000383.1 GCA_024639745.1 Salaquimonas sp.
AGTTATCGATGATAGCGAACTCGAAGTTGAAGTGGCCAAAGACGTTAAAGTGCGGGTGATGCGGTCCATGGTGGCCGATGTGCGAACCAAGGGCGAGCCTGCGAAATAGACTTTCGCGCTATTTTTTTACCGGGCCTGCCAATGATCGCGGGCACCGGCTGATCTGGACGTAAAGCATGCTTTATTTTTCCCGTTGGAAGATAATCTCCATTCTGTTGGTGGTGTTTCTGGGCATTGCCTATGCCGCGCCTAATCTTTTCTCCCGGGATACGCTTTCAAATTTCCCAAGCTGGCTTCCGAATGATCAGATGACTCTCGGTCTCGACCTGCAGGGCGGTAGCCATATTCTTATGCAGGTAGACCGCGAAAGCATGGTCAAGGAGCGAATGGAAGCCCTGGAAGACGATGCGCGGCGGACGCTTCGGGCGGAAAAGATCGGCTATCGTTTTTCCAAACCGCAGGACATCAACGGGATCGACGTTCGCCTGACGAATCCTGACCAAGAAGAACTTGCGGTCGAGAAGCTCGGCGAACTGACGCAGCCGGTCAATGCCAGCTTCTTCGGTCAGGGCACGATCCGGGAAGTTGATCTCGAGCAGCGGCCCGGAAACGTCGTTCGATTGACGCTCAACGATGGCGGTATAGAGAACGCTATGTCGAGTGCGGTCACGCAGTCGATCCAGGTGATCAACAAGCGCATCAACGAACTGGGCACCAATGAACCCGTTGTTCAGCGGCAGGGCAATGATCGGATCCTGGTGCAATTTCCGGGTCTCGACGATCCGGCACGTCTGAAATCGATCCTTGGGCAAACGGCGAAACTGACCTTCCATCTCGTATCCGACGAGATGAGCCCTATGGATGCCCTCCAGTCTAGACCGCCCGCAGGCACCAAGATTCTTTACGATGACGCGAATGACCCGCCGATCCCGTACCTGGTCGAGAGCCGGGCGATGGTCTCGGGTGAGGACCTTGTAGATGCGCAGTCAGGTTTCGATCAGCAGACGAATGAGCCGATCGTCACCTTCCGTTTCAATACAAAGGGCGCTTCCCGTTTTGGACAGGTGACGCAGGCCAATGTCGGCCGGCCATTCGCCATCGTACTCGATGACCAGGTGCTTTCCGCTCCGGTCATCCGAGAGCCCATTCTGGGTGGCTCGGGACAGATCTCAGGCAGTTTCACACCGGAAACAGCCAATGACCTTGCCGTATTGCTCCGGGCGGGCGCGTTGCCTGCCAAGTTGAACATCATCGAAGAGAGGACCGTCGGTCCGGGACTCGGCGCAGATTCGATCGAGGCGGGGCAAATCGCTTCGCTGGTCGGTGCTGTGGGTGTTCTTATTTTCATGGTGCTTGCCTATGGCGTGATTGGCGTGATCGCGGATATCGCGCTGATTGCCAATATTGCGATGATCATCGGCGTATTGTCATTGCTTGGCGCGACGCTGACGCTCCCGGGTATCGCGGGTATCGTGCTGACCATGGGCATGGCGGTCGACTCGAACGTGCTCATTTACGAGCGCATCCGCGAAGAACGGCGCAATGGACGCAACTTGATACAATCCTTCGATGCGGGTTTCCGATCCGCCTTCGGGACCATCCTCGATGCGAATATCACCACACTGATCGCGGCGTTCATTCTCTTCTATCTCGGGTCGGGGCCGATCCGTGGATTTGCGGTGACCCTTGCGATCGGAATCGTGACCACTCTCTTCACGGCCTATACGTTCACACGGCTGATGATCGCCCTCTGGGTGCGGTATCAGAAGCCCAAGGAGCTCCCGAAACGCCCAGTAAAAATGGTGCCGGAGGAAACCGAATTCGGCTTCATGCGCTTTCGCAAGATTACATTCCCGCTCAGCGCCGCCGCCGTGGTTGCGTCGATTGTTCTGTTTTTCGTCGCCAGTCTGAATTTCGGCATCGATTTCAAGGGTGGAACGCTGGTCGAGTTGAAATCCAAATCCGAAGTGGCTGACATTGCCGATGTTCGCGGGCGTCTGGATCAACTCAACCTCGGCGATGTTCAGGTGCAGGAGTTTGGCGATCCTTCGGAAATTCTGGTTCGCGTCGAGAGCCAGGGATACGGGGATAGCGCCGAGCAGAGTGTCGAGGCGCTTGTCCGCAATGAACTCGAGAGCGATTACGATCTGCGACGTGTGGAGGTGGTCGGCCCCACGGTCTCCGGCGAACTTGCGCAAACAGGCACGATTGCCGTTATCGCCTCATTGCTTGCGATCATGATCTATATCTGGTTTCGGTTTGAATGGCAGTTTGCCGTCGGTGCGGTTGTTGCAACGCTTCACGACGTTCTTATAACAATAGGGATGTTTGCCGTATTGCGGCTGGAGTTTTCGCTGTCTTCCATCGCTGCGATCCTGACGATCGTCGGCTATTCGCTGAACGATACCGTGGTCGTTTACGACCGGATCCGTGAGAATCTGCGCAAATACAAGAAGATGCGAATTCCGCAGCTTATCGATCTTTCGGTCAACAACATGCTTTCACGGACGATCCTGACATCGGTCACGACCCTTGTTGCGCTATTCTCGCTCTATTTCCTTGGTGGCGAGGTTCTTGCCGGCTTTACTTTCGCGATGATTTTCGGCGTTTTTGTCGGAACCTATTCCTCGATCTTCATTGCCGCGCCGGTATTGATACTGTTTAATCTCCGGCCGGGGCAGG
>JAHEHW010000046.1 GCA_024639745.1 Salaquimonas sp.
CTCACCTGCCGCACATGTGTCGACTACACCAATGTGCTTGCCGACATTACGATTGGCTATATGGGCGGCGATGGAGAGCAATGGATGATCGTGCGCAACGAAACCGGGCGCGAACTGCTTGGATTGCTGGGCGAGGATATTCGGCTAAAAGCACCAATCAGCAAGGGTAACCGCAAGGGGCCGGTAAAAGGCTTTGTCGAGAATACCAAACGCGCGGCGGGCGGATTGCCCCTGCGCCGCATGCCCAACTGGCTGCGCCCGCTGATGGGCTGGCTGATGCCAAAAACCGGGCCCAAAGGTCTGGAATTCGCCCGCGCCCGGATCGAGATGAAAGCCGCGGAAACCATGATCCACCTCGAACGCAAAATGCCCCGGCGCATGAATACAATGGTGCCAAGGCATGTCAGATCGATTGCGGACCCGATATTGTCTGCCAACACTGTAAAAACCCAGCTAGCCGGCGATTGACGCCTTAGATGGCAGGCGAGCGAAATCCGCTTCCTCGTTCACGCCGATATCTGTTCCCGGTTCAACCGCCAGACCTGCCAGTTAAGGCGCGACGCCGTAAGGACCCAGGCGAGATAAGGAACGAAGAGCAGCGCAGCCAGTTCCGAAACGGTCCATGCGACCCCGATATAAAGAACAATGCTTCCCGCCAGCAGCAATACGTCTGCGAAAGCCAGATCCATGCGCCGCAGGCCAAAGAAAAGCCAGGACCAGGCGGCGTTGAGAATGAGTTGCACGCCCCAAAGAGCAATCGCAATTCCCGCCCCCGCCTGCCAGACAATCCAGCCTGACCAGGCGATGAAAATGTACAACACCGTCCAAACCACCGGAAAAGCCCAGTTTGGCGGCGTCCAGCCGGGTTTTTCGAGCGTCTCGTACCATGCACCAGGTTTAAAGATCGCTCCGGATGACGCTGTGATGACAACGAGTGCGATGATGATAGCCAGTTCCATAGTATCTACATAGGTCTAAGCGGGGTCGACGTCACCCCGTGTCATATCTTTTCCTATTTCCAGCCGCTCTTTCTTAGCCATCCTTTCATTAGCCCAGCTGCGCCCGAGTGGTGCGGCACGGGTCGAAACGCCGCAAAAATTGGACTTGCAGCAAGACCTGAAAAGAACATAACATGAACAAATGACCAGCAAGACAATCAAGCAAAAACTGGCGATCCTGAGCGATGCAGCGAAATATGATGCATCGTGCGCATCCAGCGGCACCTCGAAACGCAACTCGGCAGGCGGCAAAGGACTTGGCTCTACCGAGGGCTCTGGGATCTGCCACGCCTATGCGCCGGATGGCCGCTGCATCAGTCTGCTGAAAATTCTGATGACGAATTTCTGCGTTTACGACTGCGCCTATTGCATCAACCGCATTTCATCTGATGTCGAACGCGCGCGGTTTTCGCCCGAAGAGATCATTTGGCTGACCATCGAGTTTTACCGCCGAAATTACATCGAGGGGCTATTCCTTTCCTCGGGCATCATCCGAACCCCGGACTACACGATGGAGCAAATGGTCCGGGTCGCAAAGGAATTGCGCACAACGCACCATTTCCTAGGCTATATTCATCTCAAAACAATTCCGGACGCCGCTCCCGAATTGATCGAGGAGGCAGGGCTTTATGCCGATCGTCTCTCGGTGAATATCGAATTGCCGACGGATGCTGGTGTAAAGAAATTCGCGCCAGAGAAAGACCCCGCCTCCATCCGCAAAACCATGGCGGATGTCCGGCTCAAGAAGCTGGACTATAGCGAGAAAACGCTGTCTGGCCGCAGGCGCGGAAAATTCGCACCCGCCGGTCAGTCCACACAGATGATCGTCGGAGCGGACGGAGCCAATGATGCCATCATTCTGAAATACGCCACCCGCCTCTATTCGGGCTATGGCCTGAAACGGGTCTATTACTCCGCCTTTTCACCAATCCCGTCAGCGTCTTCACAACTGCCGCTCGTGCGCCCGCCGCTGGAACGCGAGCACCGGCTCTACCAGGCAGACTGGCTGCTAAGATTTTACGGTTTCGAGGCGGGCGAATTGACGACGGAACATGAAACCGGTGGCATGCTCGACCTTGATCTCGACCCGAAGCTCGCCTGGGCGCTGCGCAACCGTGAGCGCTTTCCCGTCGATGTGAACCGGGCCGACCGCGAATTGCTGCTTCGGGTGCCGGGATTCGGGACGAAAACCGTCAGCCGGCTGATCGCGGCAAGGCGGCATAAGACGCTTGCGTATGACGACCTTATGCGCCTTGGCGCCGCCATGAACCGTGCGCGCTCCTTCATCACCGCCCGGGGGTGGACGCCGGGCAATCAGCTCGATGCGGAAAACCTGCGCGCGCGCTTTTCCGTCCAAACCGACCGTCAACTTTCGCTTTTCTGATGCATCAGTTTACGCTCCCCGACCTAGACCGCTTCGAGGCCTGGCGAGACCAGGCAAGGGCCTGCGCCAAAGCCTGCGTTCCGGCCTGCTCGGTCTCTTGGCGAACCGGCACGGATGCGCCTACGCTGTTTGCCGATACCGTTCTGCCATCGCCTGAGAAGAACGGTAAACCGGCACGCGCGCCCGAGGGTTTTCTCGATCTTGCGCGCCTCGTTTGCGCTCATGAGTCAGGCGAAGCTTTCAATCTTCTCTACCGGCTTCTGATCCGGTTGCAGGGCTATCCACGCCTGCTGTCCGATCGCAGCGATCCGGACGTCGAAACCGCGCGCCGGATGGAAAAATCCGTTCGCCGCGACATGCAAAAGATGAAGGCTTTCGTACGCTTCAGAGAGCTTGCCGGCGATGCGGAATTTGCCGGCCGCCGCCGGTTTTTTGCCTGGTTCGAGCCATCGCACAACATCGTTCAGTTGGCTGGTCCCTTCTTTGCTCGACGCTTCGCCGATATGGATTGGGTAATCGCCACGCCAAGGGTGACCGCGATTCACGAAAACGGAAATTTGCGTTTCGACGCATCTCCGGCGAATAGACCGCATCTCACCGACCAGACCGAAGAACTCTGGAAGACCTATTTCACCCATATTTTCAATCCGGCTCGCCTCAAGGTGAAGGCGATGTGCGCTGAAATGCCGAAGAAATATTGGAAGAATTTGCCGGAAGCAGAAACCATTCCGCTTTTGATCCGCGAGGCGGAATCCCGCAGTCGAGCCATGCGCGACAATGCTCCCGGACCAGTCCCGCCAAAGGCGGAACGAGTAAAAGCACGTCTGCATCAAACCCTCGAGTCCGAACCCTGGGCAGGAGATGCGGCCATGACAAGCAAGCCTTCGATCGAGGAACTGCGTAAGGACGCGGCATCCTGCGCCCGGTGCCAGCTTTGCGAAATGGCGACCCAGACCGTTTTTGGCGAAGGGCCGCAAGATGCCGATCTGATGGTGGTCGGCGAACAGCCCGGTGACCGAGAAGACCTTGCCGGCAAACCCTTCATCGGACCGGCGGGGCAGCTGTTCGACCGCATCGCAAAGTCCGTTGGGCTCAATCGATCCGAATGCTACGTCACCAATGCGGTGAAACACTTCAAGTTCCGACCGGCCGGCAAACGCCGGATTCACCAGCGACCGCAAAACCACGAAATCGACAGGTGTCGCTGGTGGCTTGACCGGGAGATAAAGCTGGTCGCCCCATCCCTGATCCTTGCTATGGGAGCGACAGCCCTCCGCGCATTGACCGGCGATGGATCAGGCATTCTGAAAAGACGCGGCGGTATAAAGAAGAGCCGGTACGGGATCCCTGTTTTCGTGACCGTGCATCCATCCTTCCTGCTTCGCCTGCCAAGCGAGCAGGATCGCACCGTCGAAGAAGCCCGCTTCGCGGCCGATCTCGCCACAGCTTTGGATTTTGTGCGTCAGGACAGGATAATTCAGAGCGAGTAAGAACCGGCACCCTCGCGGTCAGCCTGTCATATTCCGTGGCTCAGCATGCAATTTCACGATGCGGTCGCTGCCGCTTATTGTGGGTGGATAATAGTCACGCACGCGCGGGTCGTGGCCGGGCACAATATGCGCATCGCTCTCAGCCAGGGAGCTCAATCGGTCGAAACCGAGCAGGACGTCTTCCATATCGATCACTACGGGAAACGGTTTTTTTTGAAGGAAGTTTTCGTAGAAATGACTCGCATCCGAGGCGAGAACCACCCAGCCGCGCCGCGTGGCAACACGGACGCATTGAAGCCCCCTGCTATGCCCGCCGATCAGGTGAACTTCAACGCCAGGGGCAATCTCCCGGCTGCCCTCGGCGAAAGACACCCTCCCCGCATACAATGCACGCACCATGTCGCAGACATGCTCGCCGGTGAACGGAACCCGCATGTGGTCGCTGCACATGCAGGGCCCGGTTGCAAAAGCCATTTCCGCTGCCTGGACATGCAGCCGTGCCCCGGGGAAAGCTTTCAGCGAACCGGCATGGTCGAAATGCAGATGGGTCAGGATGATATCGTCAATGCTGTCGGGCGGATGGCCGAACTCGCAGAGCATCTGCTCAGGCGCCGACAATACCGGCCAGGCACGCGCCTTGGCCTCTTCAAGGTCGTAGCCGGTATCGACAAGGATCGTCCGGTTTCCGGATTTCAACAGCCAGATATAAAAGTCCATAGGATGGGAACGGCTGTGATGCGGGTCCATCATGAAGTTATCGCCGCGCTTGCGGAACTTGCGCTCGGCATATTTCAGCGCATGTACTTCCCAGATCATCGCTCGCTTCCCGGCTCGCTCCGCGGCATCACAAGCCGTTTCGGTCCTTCAACTCAAGATAGATGCCCGAGTGATCCTTTCCGCCACCCTCGAGCTCGTCCACTAAACGGGAATAGCGTGCCTGCATATGCTCGGCCAGCGGCAGGGTAAGGTCCAGATGGCCGGCCTCTTCGAGGATGTTGTTCAGGTCCTTCAATTGAATCTTGCTCAGCGCGCCCGGCTCGAAATTGCCGCTGGTCATGCGCCCGCCATGCTGCTGCAAAATGATCGAATCCGCGAAGCCTCCCTTGAGCGCATCACGGATCGCGTCAGGATCCGCACCTCCCTGTTTCGCCAGCAGCAGCGCTTCTGCAACAACCCCGATCGTGGTCCCGACAATCGCCTGATTGGCAAGTTTCGCCAATTGCCCCGCTCCGTGCGGTCCGACATGGACTGCGCGCCCCATGCAAGCAAGAACTGGTTTCGCAGCTTCGAAATCGCCTTTGTCCCCGCCGACCATGATCGCCAATGTTCCGTCTTCTGCGCCCTTGGTACCGCCTGAAACCGGCGCATCAAGATGCTTGTGTCCCATGGCCTCCAGCTTCGCGGCATGCTCGCGCGCCTGCGCCGGTTTGATCGAACTCATGTCGATGACCATTGCCCCCGTTTTCAGCATCCCGGCAGCATCATAGGTAAACAGCACCTCCTCTACAGCGGCCCCGTCGGTCAGCATGGTTATGACGATATCGGCGTCCTGAACGGCGCTCTTCGCCTTACCGAACACCTCAGCGCCGTCCTGCGCCAGCGGCTCTGCCTTATCGAGCGAACGATTCCAAACTTTCAGGACATAGCCGCCCTTTAACAGGTTTCGGGCCATGGGCGCGCCCATATAGCCGGTGCCCAACAAGGCGATTACGGGTTTTGTCATGAGATCTCCTGGTCCAATTTCCCGCTCTCAGAAGAACGGATGCCGTTGACTGTGTTTGAAGAAGCATGAGTCCCGCAAGCAGCAATTGCAACCGCGTGCAACACGATCCCTGTAGGCAATGCCCACCCGTGACCGCAGGACCTCAACTCGCGGTCCCCAGCAGGACGATACCTGCTGCCACCATGACAGCGGCCCCGAGCCGCGTATGCCATGGTCTTTCTCCGAACCAGATCACGCCAATCAGCGCGCCCATCACCACGCTTGATTCCCGAATAGCCGATACCGCCCCGAGTTTCGTAAAACTCATCGTGTAGATCACAATGGCGAAGGATAGACCTGAGATAAGCCCGCCACCGAATCCGGTCAGCCATTGTCGTGCGGAAAGATCGGGCAAAATCTCTCGCCGCCAGAGCAGAAAACCGATCCCGAGCGTGATCTGCAGGCCGAACGACCAGCCAATATAGCCGCCGGGACTGCCGGACAGACGTACACCCAACCCATCGACGACCGTGTAACCGGCGATTGTGAGCCCTGTAAGAAGAGCTGCGACTACCGATACCGAACTGCCGGGACTGGCTTTGCCCGACAAGGCGAGAAAGATGATTCCTGCGGAAATGATAACGATGCCCGCCCATGCCGCATTGGCGAAGCTTTCGCCTGCAAGTGGAATGGCGGCAAGCGCGACGATCAGCGGCGCTGTACCTCTGGCGATTGGGTAAATCTGCGAAAAATCGCCGAACTCGTATGCCTTTATCAGACAGATGAAATAGGCGAGATGCAACGCAATCGTCATCCCGATATAAGGCCAGCTTTCAATGGTCGGTGCTGGCGAGACGAGCGCCAGGAATATTCCGAAGGTGGCGTTTCCCGTGGCAACGAGACCGATCGACACATACCGGTCGACAGCGCCTTTCACCATCGCATTCCAGATCGAATGCAATAGCGCCGCCGTGAGTATCAGGCTGATTGCGAAAAGACCGACGGAACCACCCATTCGAATTTGATCCAGCAGCGTTGATTGCAGTGGATGCGCTCGTAGAGATTAAAAACAGCCTTTGCAAGCAAGGTATGGCTACCGTAGAGCGTTTACCTGAACGTAAAAGACAGATTGACCGTAACCTGAAGGGATAATATTGATCTGCGCAGGGAATTGATCCCTCGGAATACCCAGGGGGTGGAGTCTGGCGTTTGCTGGCTTTCACCCGATGAAGAATTCTTTTCAATGCACCTTAAGGGAGGTCATTCATGAAGAAACTCGTATTGGCGCTTGCCGCGACCACAATGCTCACCACCTCAGCCTTTGCTGCCGGTCACTCACCGGTCAAGCTCGGCATCATCATGGGCTTTACCGGTCCTATTGAATCGCTGACGCCGGACATGGCCGCTGCAGCCGAACTTGCCATGAAGGAAGTGTCCGACAGCGGCGCGCTTCTCGATGGCACTATGGTTGAGCCGGTTCGCGCGGATTCGACCTGCGTTGATGCCGCCGCCGCTTCGTCCGCTGCGGAACGCCTTATTACTTCCGATGGCGTGGCCGCAATCGTCGGCGCTGACTGTTCGGGCGTCACCGGTGCGGTACTTCAGAACGTTGCCCGTCCGAACGGCATCGTGATGATTTCACCATCGGCTACGTCCCCTGCTCTTTCCGATGCGGAGGATGACGGTCTCTTCTTCCGTACCGCTCCATCCGATGCTCGTCAGGGACAGGTGCTGGCAGATGTGCTGATTGAAAAAGGCGTCAAGAGCGCCGCCCTCACCTACACCAACAACGATTACGGAAAAGGCCTTGCTGAAGCGATTCAGTCTGCCTTCGAAGCAAAAGGCGGTGAAATCACCATTTCCGCCGCGCATGAAGACGGCAAAGGCGACTACTCAGCAGAAGTCGGCGCATTGGCGCAGGCTGGCGGCGACGTGCTGATCGTTGCCGGTTATCTCGACCAGGGCGGCAAGGGTGTCATTCAGGGCGCTTTGGATACCGGCGCGTTTGACACTTTCGTTCTTCCTGACGGCATGGTTGGCGACAGCCTGCCGGAAGCAATCGGCGACGGTCTGAATGGCTCCTACGGCACGATTGCCGGAACGGACAGCCCTGGCGGCGCAACCTTCAATGAGTTGGCTTCCGCAGCGGGCATCAAGGAAGGTGCGTCCTATGCGCCTGAATCCTATGATGCCGCGGCCCTGATCATGCTTGCCATGCAGGCAGCTGGTTCAACGGAAAGCTCCGCCCTCAAGGATAAGGTGATGGACGTTGCCAACGCTCCCGGTGAAAAAATCTATCCGGGCGAACTCGCCAAAGCGCTGCAGATCCTGAAAGACGGCGGCGAAGTCGACTATGTCGGGGCAACCGCGGTCGAATTGATCGGTGGCGGCGAAAACGCCGGCAGCTATCGCCAGATCCTCGTGCAAGATGGTGAAATCACCACCGAACAGTACCGTTAATCCATATCAGAAAACGATGAGATGGCTCGGCAAAAGCCCGGGCCATTTCCGTACTTTGCGGCCAGCGCTTCATCCGGCATGATCGGGGCGGCGCTTTCGGGAAAGACCGCATGATCCGTGTCGAGAATCTCACCAAGTATTTTGGCGGCATTCATGCCGTCGACGGCGTTTCGCTTGAAATTGCCAAGGGCTCCATCACCGGCCTGATTGGGCCGAACGGCGCCGGCAAGACCACGCTTTTCAACGTTATCGCGGGAGCATTTCCGCCAACCAGCGGCAAGGTCTTTCTCGACGGCGAGGATATAACCGGCCTTGCACCGCACCAACTCTTCCACAAGGGCCTGCTTCGAACCTTCCAGATCGCCCATGAATTTGGCTCCCTGACCGTCCGCGACAATCTCATGATGGTCCCTGCGAACCAGTCGGGTGAGAGTCTTCTTAGCGCATGGTTCGGTCCATCGAAGGTTCGCGAAGAAGAAAGCACCATTCGCGAGCGCGCAGACGATGTTATCGAATTCCTCGAAATCGGCCACGTCGCCGATGAACTTGCCGGCAATCTCTCAGGCGGACAGAAGAAGCTGCTCGAACTTGGCCGCACCATGATGGTCGACGCCAAGATC
>JAHEHW010000384.1 GCA_024639745.1 Salaquimonas sp.
CTCACCGTATTCGCTTTTCTTTGCGGATCTCGATAACTTCAAAGACATCAACGATTCGCTTGGCCACCCTATAGGCGATAAACTGCTATGTGCGGTATCGCTCAGGATGAAATCCTGTATGCCGGACAATGCGATGATTTGCCGTTTCGGCGGAGACGAATTCGTCATTCTTCTTCCAGGCGTCATTGACCGGAAAGCTTGCGCTGCATTCGCCGGTCGGCTCATCGAAGAAATTTCGAAGCCGATTCTTATCGAGGGCAATCTGATTATTGTAGGCTCCAGCGTCGGTATTTCACTTTGCCCAGAACATGCAGGCGATCTGGACCAGCTTTTGAAGATGGCGGATCTGTCACTATACGAGTCGAAGGCTCACGGTCGGGGCAATTATCATTTCTACACCAACAGAATGGGGCGCCGGATCAAGGAACGCCGCAAACTCGAAGTCGATCTGCGCCGAGCGGTTCAGCGCGGCGAATTGTCGGTTTATTATCAGCCACTCATCGATATTAAATCGGAAACCGTCGGATGCTGTGAGGCTCTCGTCCGCTGGCATCACCCAGAGCTTGGTAATATCCCGCCATCGGATTTCATTCCGATGGCCGAAGAAGTCGGTATCATTTCGAAAATTGGTAAGTTCGTAATGGAGACTGCGACCATCGAATGCGCGCGCTGGCCGGGTGAAACGCGAGTCGCGGTGAATGTGTCATCCCTGCAGTTCAGGCAATCAGATGTCGCGAGCATGATTACCGAAGCTCTCGGCAAGAGCGGTCTCTCGCCAACGCGTCTGGAAGTCGAGGTAACGGAGTCGGCCGTCCTTGAGGATCTGGAGCAGACTTCCAGAACACTGAGAACGCTGGCGCAAGGCGGGGTCCGTATTTCTCTCGATGATTTCGGGACAGGGTTTTCGAGCCTTAGCTACCTTCATCAATTGCCGTTGAACAAGGTCAAGATGGATCGCTCTTTCGTGGAATCGATCCGTGACGATGAACGATCACTCATCTTGTTGTCCGGCGTAACGCAAATGGCGGCCGATCTCGGTCTTCGAGTGATTGTCGAGGGCGTCGAAGAGCAGGAGCAGCTCGAGATCTTGAAAAAAGAAGTCCATTTCGATGAAGTACAGGGCTACCTGTTTGGCAAAGCTATGCGTGCTATTGATATTCGCCAGTTCCTCGTCGAATTCAATCAAAACGCTGATAACAAAAAAATACAGATATCTGCCTGAAGATTTCTTCATTTATATTTGAGGTGCTCATAAACGGGTGCACTTATTAACCATGATAGAAATCTTTTACATCCTTAGTTAAAGTTCTGCGTGAATCCTCTTTACATTGGTTAATAAAGACTTAACCTTTATCTAGTCACTGCTAGAAACGAGGGGTCGTGATGGGTGTGGGGCCAAATGTAAAGCCAGGTGTTCAAATCGAACCCGGGAATTTCGCGAAAAAACTTTCAGCCAAGCTGCAGAAAATCGATTATCGGATACCGGCTACGAGAAACGAGCGCGAGGCAATATACCGGCTTCGGTATCAATGTTATCGTCGAGAGGGGACGATACCGGAATACCTTAAGCCGAGGCTGACGGACGGTTACGACAATTTAGAAAATTGCTGGATTTTCGGGGTCTATGATGACGATGAACTTTTAAGTTCTATTCGGTTTCATATCATTTCGCCTGAGCATCCTTATGGACCGGCATTGGATGTGTTTCCCGATAAGGTGATGCCGATGATTGAAGCTGGTATGACCGTGATCGACCCGTCGCGCTTTGTCGTCGATGTGACGCGTGCGAAGCGCTGCCCGTCTATCGCGTACCTTACAGTACGGATTATCTGCATGGCTTCCGAATTCTTCGAAGTAGATTACTGCCTTGCAACCGTACGTCCTGAGCACCAAACGTTTTATAAACGGTTATTTGGCTTTCGAGAACTTTCCTCTGCTCGGGATTATCCTCCTCTGCTGAAACCGCTAAGCCTTACGGGTGCATTGAGGGTTGCTGTCAGGGATGCTGCAGCGGAAAAGAATCCGATATTCACGTCTTCGTTCGTGGAACGGCGGTTGTTGTTCGATCAACCGAAATCGGAAGCTGAAATTTCGGATTTGATGCTGCCAATTGCAGCTGGCTGAGCGGTCCGCAATGCCTGACAAACGGCTGTTTGTTTGACGAATACTGCGCCATTCAGCCATGGACGGCAAAAGACCATCGATTGCTAACCGGTTTGCCGTAACCGCTCGTGGACGCGCATAAAAGCCACACTGAGATCAAATTCTAGCGAGCGCGTTTCCAACCCGTTTCACTGATGGTAATCTTATCAATGTAATGACATTCGCGTGGAAAGTCATACGGACGAAGATTTTCAGCTATTCGATTACTAGGTGCGGCATGACTTCAAAGGGTTTTCTTCGGGTTCTCTCGACGGCGTTAGCGGTATCGATCGCATTGCCGGCAACGGTCGAGATGGCTGAGGCGCAGAGGCGAACGCTTCTTGAGCAAATTTTTCCTAAGGCGGCCGAGCGACTGCGCCAACAACGCCAACGCGAAAATCGGGACTTCTGGGGGCGCGACCTGAACCGACAGGCGGAGCCCGCCAAACCGGTAAAGCGTGTCACAGGACCACGTTATTATACTTACAAGCCCGAGGCGCTGGCAGCGATCTCGCTTGCAGCCGTACTGCCG
>JAHEHW010000385.1 GCA_024639745.1 Salaquimonas sp.
ATGCGGGCGCTCGATGTTTCCGAAATTCACGGCTATCGACCGGATCTCGGCTTGCGCGTCTTTACCGATGACGCGCTGGCACGGGTGGCTCGGTCGCGCCTCAAAGCCAATTAAAATTCAAGGGAGAGAGATATGGCAAAGAGCCAGACAGCGAGTAAAACCAAAAAACCGTTTTCCGGTCTGAAAAACATTTCGGAAATCCGGCGCTATTTCCATCGCAACGAGCAACCAATCTATTTCGTATCAGCGACCAACTTCAATCTGTTGGGCATCGATGAGTGGTGCAAGAATTTCAAATATATTTCTTACATCGACTGCTATGACGGCCGCCATCCGAACACCTTCGTACCTTCGGAACAGCCACACGCCGAATTTCAGTCAATCGAGGACATCAACAACTATCTCCTCCAGCACAAGGAGGTGATCGATTTCATCACCCGCCGGGGCGGGACACCCAATTTCGTGTTCCTGATGTTCGATGAGGAAACCGAACGTCTCGTCGCCGAACTGGGCGGCAAGGTTTGGTTTCCGAAAGCGTCGCTCAGGACCAAATGCGACAACAAGATCGAAACAGTCCGCATCGGCAACAAGGCCGGCGTTCCGTCGGTTCCCAACACCCTGGCTGAAATCAAGGACTACGATCACCTGCAGAAGATCGTCGAGAAAGCCGGTATAGGAAACGATCTGGTATTGCAGTCTGCCTTTGGCGACTCCGGCCACACGACTTTCTTCATCAAGTCTGAGGCCGACTTCCGCCAGCATGAACACGAGATTGTCGGACAGGGCGAGATCAAGATCATGAAGCGGATCGACTGTCGCGGTTCGGCGATTGAAGCCTGCGCCACCTCGCAGGGAACGATCGTTGGTCCGCTGATGACGGAACTGGTGGGCTTCAAGGAACTGACGCCCTATCGCGGCGGCTGGTGCGGCAACGAGATCTTCTCGACCGCGTTTCCCCGCAAGACTCGCGAGAGAGCTCGTGAACTTACCTTCAAGTTCGGCGAGCAGCTGCGTAAGGAGGGATACCGGGGCTATTTCGAGCTTGATTTCCTGATCGAGAAAAAGTCGGGCGATATTTGGCTCGGCGAACTGAACCCGCGCATCACCGGTGCCAGCTCTATGACGAACCATGCCGCATTTGCCCATGCGGATGCGCCCCTCTTCCTGTTCCACCTGCTGGAGTTCTCGAAAAAACGTTTCCAGCTCGATGTCGATGAGTTGAATGGGCGCTGGGCCGATCCCAAAAACATCGATTCATGGTCGCAAATGGTGATCAAGCATACCGAAGACACGGTCGATATCGTCACAGAGGCTCCAGAAACGGGGATCTATAAGATGCTTGAGGATGGCCGCGTTGTTTTCGACCGGTTTGACTACCACCGTCGGGCGGTAGAAAGCGAAAACGAGGCGTTCTTTCTTCGCATCCTGAAGCCGGGTGATTACCGCTACGAGGGCGCGGACCTCGGTATACTTGTGACCCGTGGACGTTCGATGACTGACAGTTTCAAGCTGACGGACAAATCGAAAAAGTGGATCCACGGAATCAAGCAGACGATCAGGGCCAAGCCGCTTGACGTAACGAGCGCTGGACCTGCTCTGGCTGATCCAGCCTTCAAGATCCTCTAGGAGTTTTCATGGGCGAAAACCTGTGGCGAGCCCTGCGCGAACCACAACCCGGGCCAAAATGGGCCGGGCTTTTCGCCGAATATTGGCCGTTCTATAAAGAATGGTGGCTTAAAGAGGGCGAAAACGCTCGCCCGACCTACGCCGAATGCCGCAAGGCACTTGTAAAGCACATGCCCGAATTGCTGCCCCTTTACGAGGAACTTTGCGAATGCGCGGGCGGAACAGATTTGCCCGCAAGATTCCTGAGCTTCTATTGCCCCCCGCCATATCTCTCAGGCTGTTCCCAGGCGATCTGGCCGGGCGCAGCCCCGATGCTCGTGAGAAACTATGACTATAATCCGGACGCCTTCGACAATCTCATTTTGCACACCTCCTGGCAGGGGCGTAAGGTGATGGGAATAAGCGACGGCTTGTGGGGGCTTGTGGACGGTATCAATGACGCTGGCCTTGCGGTTTCCCTAACTTTTGGCGGGCGACGCGTGGTTGGGGAAGGATTCGGTGTCCCGCTCATCCTTCGATATGTTCTACAGACCTGCGTAACCGCTGAAGAGGCAGGTAATGCGCTCGCTCGGATCCCGACCCATATGAGTTACAACGTTACCGTGCTCGACCGGCAAAGACGCTATCGAACGGTCATGATGTCGCCGGACAAGCCTGCGATCGTCACCCATGCTGCCGTTGCCACCAATCATCAGGAAACGGTCGAATGGGTAAATCACGCGCGTTTTACCGCCACGGTCGAGCGGGAGCGATTTCTCCTCCACCGCCTGACCCTGCATATCGATCCGGAAGATCAATTCATTGGTGCCTTTTTGAAGCCACCGCTATACTCGACCGCCTATAGTCACGGTTTTGGCACGCTTTACACCGCCGTTTACCGGCCTGCCCGCGGAGAAATGGATATCCATTGGCCGGGTGCGAAGTGGCCATTTCGGATAGCGGATTTTCACGAAAGCTTCAGAACCGTGCATACGCCGGAACCCGCCCGGGGGCATGCCGGCTGACAAGTTTACCTGAGGACCTGACATGAATCACATTTTTG
>JAHEHW010000386.1 GCA_024639745.1 Salaquimonas sp.
GGCGTCGGTCTTATTTCGCCGCCACCGCACCATGACATCTATTCGATCGAAGACCTCGCTCAGCTGATCTTCGATCTCAAGAACGTTAACGAGAAAGCTGACATTTCGGTCAAGCTCGTATCAGAGGTTGGCGTCGGTACGGTCGCTGCTGGTGTCGCGAAGGCGCGCGCGGATCACATTACCATCGCCGGCTATGACGGCGGCACCGGGGCCTCTCCGCTGACATCGGTCAAACATGCCGGCAGCCCGTGGGAAATGGGCCTCGCAGAAACGCACCAGACGCTTGTGATGAACGGACTGCGTTCCCGGGTTTGCCTCCAGGTTGACGGAGGCCTCAAAACCGGTCGTGACGTGGTCATTGGCGCGCTGCTTGGCGCAGACGAGTTCGGCTTCTCTACCGCGCCGCTGATTGCTGCCGGGTGCCTGATGATGCGCAAATGTCATCTCAATACCTGTCCGGTAGGCATCGCGACCCAGGACCCGGTTCTCCGCAAGCGGTTCCGTGGGGCCCCTGAACACGTCATCAACTACTTCTTCTTCATTGCCGAGGAGGTCCGCGAGCTTCTGGCAGATATGGGTTACACAAGCCTCGACCAGGTCATCGGCGAAAGCCAACTGCTCGATAAGGCGGAAATGATCGATCATCACTGGAAAGCCCATAGTCTCGATTTCTCGCGGGTATTCTTCAAGCCGAACGCTCCGCGCGAAGAAATCTATTGGACGCGACGCCAGGAGCACCCCATTGCCGATGTTCTCGACCGTACGCTGATCGAAAAAGCGAAATCAGCTCTCGAAAACGGCGAGCGCGTCCATATCGAGAGCAAGATCACCAATGTCGATCGCTCCACGGGCGCAATGCTGTCCGGTGCGCTCGCCGAAAGGCACGGTTATGAAGGTCTTGAAGAAGACACGATCACCGTAAGCTTCAACGGTACGGCCGGACAGAGCTATGGCGCTTTCCTCGCCGCTGGAATATCCTTCGAATTGCATGGCGACGCGAACGACTATGTCGGCAAAGGACTGTCGGGTGGAAAACTCGTCATTCGCCCGCCCGAGGACACACGTATCCTGCCGGAAGATTCCATTATCATCGGCAATACCTGCCTGTATGGTGCCGTTTCCGGAGAAGCTTATTTCCGTGGCGTCGCCGGAGAGCGGTTCGGCGTCCGAAATTCAGGCGCGATTGCTGTCGTTGAAGGCGTCGGCGACCATGGGTGCGAATACATGACCGGCGGCATCATCGTGGTTATCGGTCAGACCGGCCGGAATTTTGCCGCGGGGATGTCTGGCGGCGTCGCTTATGTCCTCGATGAAGCCGGCGATTTCGCCGAGCGTTGCAACATGGCAATGGTGGAACTGGAACCCGTTCCCGAAGAGGACGACCTTCTGGAGAAACTCCATCACCACGGTGGCGATATCGCGCATAAGGGTCGTGTCGATGTTTCTTCCGATATGAATCATCATGATGAAGAAAGGCTGTTCCAGCTGATCTCGAACCACGCTCATTACACGGGTTCAGATCGGGCAAGAACCATTCTCGAAAACTGGGAAGAGTATCGCCCGAAATTCGTCAAGGTAATGCCGGTCGAATACCGCCGTGCTTTGCAGGAAATGGAAACGATGCGCTACGGCGGCGTAGCCGCGGAATAAGGATGCGAGATGGGTAAAGTTACTGGTTTTCTCGAAATCGACCGCCAGACCGCGAAATACGAACCGGCCTCGGACCGTATTCGCCACTATAGGGAATTTGTCATTCCGATGTCGGACGACGAGGTCGCCAAGCAGGCGGCCCGTTGCATGGATTGCGGAATACCTTATTGCCATGGCGATACCGGTTGCCCGGTTCACAACCAGATTCCGGACTGGAACGACCTGATTTACGCAGGCAATTGGGAAGAAGCGAGCCGCAATCTGCACTCGACGAACAATTTCCCGGAATTCACGGGCCGCATTTGCCCGGCCCCCTGCGAGGAGGCCTGCACACTAAATCTCGAAGATACGCCGGTTGCGATCAAGACGGTCGAGCAGGCAATCGCCGACAAAGCGTTCAGCCTCGGGCTGATTGTGCCGCAGCCCGCGGATGAGAAAACCGGTAAACGTGTTGCAATTATCGGGTCAGGCCCTGCAGGAATGGCCGCCGCGCAGCAGCTCGCGCGTGTTGGTCATGACGTACATGTCTTTGAACGTGAGAGCAGGCCGGGCGGGCTGATGCGATACGGTATTCCCGACTTCAAGATGGAAAAACACCACATCGACCGCCGCATCGAGCAGATGGAAGCCGAGGGCGTAACCTTCCACTGCGGAGTCGATATCGGCACCAGTAAACCGATGAAAGAACTGATCGACGAATTCGATGCCGTGTTGATCGCAGCCGGGTCCGAAGCCCCTCGCGACCCGAAAATCCCCGGATCGGATCTCGCTGGCGTCTATTACGCGATGCCCTATCTGGTTCAGCAGAATAGACGCGTTGGTCAGGAAGGCATCGAGAATCCGGGTTGGCCTTCAGAGGAAATCTGGTCTGGCGGCAAGAACGTCGTCGTCGTCGGCGGCGGCGATACTGCTTCGGATTGCATCGGCACCGCCTTTCGTCAGGGCGCCACCCGTGTGACCCAGATGGACATTCGCCCCGAGCCACCTCTGCAAGAAGACAAGATGACCGTATGG
>JAHEHW010000047.1 GCA_024639745.1 Salaquimonas sp.
CGCAAGGCGAAACCACTGAAGCCGGCGCAACTACGTGCGCTGGAAACGGTGATGCCCGAACGGGGCATCAATACCGATGAGCCCGCTCCTGCGGATCTACGAAATCTTTTTCCGGATGGCTCTGAGAGCGTTTTCCTCGAAATCGGCTTTGGTGGCGGAGAGCATCTGATCAACAGGGCGGAGCGCAACCCCGACGATGGCTTTATCGGGTGCGAACCATTCTTGAATGGCCTCGCAAAGGCTGCTGCGGCCATTCAAGCAAAAGAGAATTCAAATATCAGGCTTTACGATAGGGACGCGACCGAACTCCTCGACTGGTTGCCTAGTGAAAGCGTGGACGGTATCGACCTTCTTTATCCGGATCCCTGGCCAAAACGCCGGCATTGGAAGCGTCGTTTCGTAAATCCGGAAAATCTGGATCGATTTTCGCGAGTGCTCAGGCCTGGCGGGATATTCCGGTTCGCGTCGGATATCGATCACTATGTTAATTGGACGCTGCGGCACTTCTTTCTCCGGTCCGATTTTGAATGGCTTGCCAATGGGCCGTCGGACTGGCGCGACCCGTTCGAACACTGGCAATCGACGCGTTACGAGCAAAAGGCAATCAGGGCCGGCCGCATACCCGCTTACCTGCGTTTTCGGAAGAAAATCTGATATCCCGTCTCGTTTAAAAGGCAATAATTCTTGCAAATCGGAACAACGAAGAGTATATGCCTCCTACATCTCTGGCGTTAAGCAGAGTGGGCGCCCCGGCACCCGCTCTTTTTTGTTGTTGAACGGAGATTTCAGGATCGTAGAACAACTTCGGATATCCATACCGGCGCATGAGCAAATTTGAAGAAAGACTGATTGTCGAGGAAGGCCGTGAGGCGCGCGTTGCTGCGATCATCGAGCCCGAGATTGAGGCGCTCGGATTTCGGCTTGTGCGGGTGAGGCTTTCCCAGATGAACGGATTGACCTTGCAGATAATGGCGGAGCGGCCAGACGGCACAATGAGCGTCGAGGACTGTGAGACTGTATCGAATGCGATTTCGCCGCTTTTGGATGTGGAAGACCCGATACCATCTGCATATCACCTCGAAATTTCTTCGCCAGGCATTGATCGGCCATTAGTTCGCCGAAGTGATTTTGAACAGTGGGCGGGACACGTTGCGAAGGTGGAGACAAGCCGTCTGATTTACGGGCGCAAGCGGTTCAAGGGTCAAATCCTCGGTGTTCATGGCGACGATGTGCGTTTCCGCCGCGACGACGCCAGCGCCGAAGAGAAACCGGAATTCGAACTTGCTCTTCGGGATCTAGCTGAAGCGAAATTGGTCCTTTCCGAGGACCTGATCCGGGAAGCCCTGCGCCGCGACAAGGCGCTTCGCAAGGCGAACCAGATGGATGAAGAAGATACTGGACCCGACGCCTGATTTAGCGGCGAGATTTCAAACATGTGCGCCGAATTGACAAAGGCGCAAAGAGGAGAACGAACATGGCCGTTAGTGCTAACCGACTGGAATTGCTGCAGATCGCCGATGCAGTCGCGCGTGAGAAATCGATCGACCGCACCATCGTCATCGAAGCGATGGCGGACGCGATCCAGAAAGCTGCTCGCTCGCGCTATGGTCAGGAAACGAATGTGAAGGTCGACATCGACCCGAAAACCGGCGAAATCAAGCTCCAGCGTCTGCTCGAGGTGGTCGAGAATGTTGAGGATTACACCACGCAGATTCCACTGGACCTTGCCCGAGACAAAGAACCGGAAGCGCAAATCGGCGACTTCATCAGCGAGCCTTTGCCGCCGATGGACTTTGGCCGTATCGCGGCCCAGTCGGCAAAACAGGTAATCGTCCAGAAGGTCCGCGAGGCCGAGCGCGATCAACAGTATGACGAGTTCAAGGATCGCGTTGGCGAGATCGTCAATGGCACCGTCAAACGCGTTGAATATGGCAACGTCATTGTCGATCTCGGCAAGGGAGAGGCGATTATTCGTCGCGACGAAACCATCCCACGTGAAACGTTCAGATATGGCGACAGGGTAAGGGCCTATATTTACGACGTCCGGCGGGAACAGCGAGGCCCCCAGATATTCCTTTCGCGCACGCATCCTCAATTCATGGCGAAGCTTTTCGCAATGGAAGTGCCGGAAATCTATGACGGTGTGATCGAAATTCGATCGGTTGCCCGTGATCCGGGATCACGCGCTAAAATCGCGGTGATTTCGAACGATTCTTCGATCGATCCGGTCGGGGCGTGTGTGGGCATGCGCGGCAGTCGTGTGCAGGCGGTCGTCGGCGAATTACAGGGTGAGAAGATCGATATCATTCCGTGGTCACCCGATGCCGCGAGCTTTATCGTCAACGCGCTTCAGCCGGCCGAGGTCAGCAAGGTTGTTCTTGACGAGGATGCCGAGCGCATTGACGTAGTCGTTCCCGACGATCAGCTGTCGTTGGCGATCGGCCGGCGCGGCCAGAATGTGCGGCTTGCTTCGCAGCTTACCGGCTGGGACATCGACATCATGACCGAGCAGGAAGAAAGCGAGCGACGCCAGGCGGAGTTCACCGAGAACACCAACACCTTCATGGATGCCCTCAATGTCGATGAAATGGTGGCGCAGCTTCTGGCTTCCGAAGGTTTCGGTTCGGTCGAAGAAGTCGCCTATGTTGATGAAGACGAGATTTCGATGATTGAAGGTTTCGATTCGGAAACGGCCGAGGAACTTCAGGCGCGGGCGCGCGAGTTCCTGGAACGTCGCGAGCAGGAATTGGACAACGAGCGCAAATCGCTTGGGGTTTCCGATGATCTCAGGGAGATCGATGGGCTTACCACAGAGATGTTGGTCAAGCTCGGAAAGGAAGATATCAAATCGCTGGAAGATTTCGCAGGCTGTGCTGTTGATGATCTCTGCGGCTGGACAGAGCGCAAGGACGGCGAGGTCAAACGTTTCGAAGGCGCCTTGAGCGAGTTCAAGGTTTCGCGTGTCGATGCCGAGAACATGATCATGCAGGCCCGTATAAAAGCCGGCTGGATTACGGAAGAAGAACTTTCCGTGCAGGAAGAAGAAGGAGCAGAGGAAACCGCTTCGGAAGACGCTGAGACGGAAACTGCCAGCTAAGCGTCGAACGGAGGCGCCCCGTGAGCAAAAAAGCTGGTACGAAGGAACGGATCTGCATTCTATCAAAACGGGCATTGTCTTGTGAATGCCTCGTCCGTTTCGTGGTTTCCCCGGCAGGCGCGGTCACACCGGATCTGAAGGGAAACCTGCCAGGGCGGGGTGTATGGGTTGAAGCGAAGCGGGCTTGTATCGCCGAAGCGGTGAAAAAAAAGCTTTTCGCCAAGGCATTCAAGCGGGAGGTCGCTGCTGACGCGGCACTTCCCGATCTGGTCGGAAGACTGCTAAAAGCGCGCGCTCTCAAAGCTCTCGCGATGGCCCGGAAAGCCGGACAATTGACATCCGGCTTCACCAAGGTTGAGTCTGCGGCCAGAACCGGGAAGGCAATTCTGATCCTGCATGCCGCCGACGCGGCACGGGATGGACGGCGGAAAATCGGCGCTGCGATAAAAGCGTCGGAAAAACATGAGGGTATGCCGGGGTTCATCAGGCCCCAAGCGATGGTTTGCCTCGAAAACCAGGAGATGGGCAAAGCGCTTGGCCTGGAAAATGTGATGCATGCCGCTGCGTTTGAGGGAGGGGCAGCGCGTCATCTTATTGCGGCGATAGAGCGTCTGGAACGATATGACGGCGATTCGGATATGACATCATCGGCGCCGCCAATGGACTGACATTTGGCATATGGCCAATTGGGACTGGATTTTTTGGGTTGAAGGGTCCAAAAAGCGCACAAACCTCCGGTATATGACCGGCAGAAAAGGAATTGGTACCTGAATGAGCGAAGATAAAAACGACGAGAAACTCAGCGTCAAGCCGAAAAAGACACTAAGCCTGCGTGGTGGCGGCGTCTCTCAGGGCACCGTGCGCCAGAGCTTTTCACACGGTCGCTCCAAATCGGTCGTGGTGGAAACCCGCAAGCGGCGTATAAATAAGCCGCAAGCCGAGGCGCCGGCGATCGAAAAACCAGTGGCCAAGCCTGCTCCCGCCAAGCAAGAGGCGCCGCAGCCGACAAAGCCGTCCGAGGCCATTCCTTCGAACCTGTCAAAAGGCGAGATGGAAGCGCGGATGCGCGCGCTTGAGGAGGCAAAGGCAGGCGAAGAGGAAGAAGCACGCAAGGCCAAGGAAGAAGCTGCCCGCCGGGCGGAACTCGACGAACGCCGCCGCGCTGATCGCGAAGAGCAGAAGCGGCGCGAGGAAGAAGCTGCAAAGCGTGAAGAAGAACAACGCGAAGCTGCGGAGCTTGCAGCGAGCGAAGCGGCAAGTGTGGCCGCGGTCGAGCAGCCTCAGCGCCGCCAGAAGCACGAAGAACCCAAGGTCAAGGAACTTAAGCCTTTCGAGCGCAAGAAGCCCGAAGAGCACGAAAGAACTTCCAAGCCCAAAGGTGGTAACGATCGCCGGCGCACCAAGCTGACACTTTCCAACGCCCTCGACGAAGGAAGCGGTCGCGGTCCTTCGCTTGCGGCACTGCGGCGCCGTCAGGAAAAAGCGAAACGCGCTGCCATGGGCCAGAGCAGCGGGCCTCGGGAAAAGATTTCCCGCGAAGTTCAGTTGCCTGAAACGATCACGATCCAGGAGCTGGCTTCCCGCATGTCTGAGCGCTCGGTCGATGTGATCAAGTATCTGATGAAAGAAGGACAGATGCTGAAGCCCGGCGACGTGATCGATGCCGATATGGCGGAACTCATCGCCCAGGAATTCGGCCATACCGTACGGCGTGTCTCGGAATCCGATGTCGAGGAAGGTCTGTTCGACGGCCCGGACCCGGAAGGCGATTTGGTATCCCGCCCACCGGTCGTGACGATCATGGGCCATGTCGATCACGGCAAGACATCGCTTCTCGATGCCATCCGTAAAGCCAATGTCGTAAAAGGCGAGGCTGGCGGCATCACGCAGCATATCGGGGCCTATCAGGTAGAACAGGACGGTCAGAAGATCACCTTCATCGACACGCCCGGCCACGAGGCATTCACTTCAATGCGGGCTCGGGGCGCTCAAGCAACCGACATCGCCATTCTGGTTGTAGCGGCAGACGACGGTGTCATGCCGCAGACGATCGAGTCGATCAATCACGCTAAGGCAGCCGGCGTTCCGATCATTGTCGCCATCAACAAGATGGACAAAGAAGCCGCTGACCCGAACAGGGTGCGCACGGAACTCCTGCAGCACGAAGTGTTCGTGGAATCCATGGGCGGTGAAGTACTTGATGTCGAGGTGTCTGCCATGAAAGGCACCAATCTCGACAAGTTGCTCGAAACCGTTCTCCTGCAGGCCGAATTGCTTGAACTCAAAGCCAATCCGAACCGGACGGCAGAAGGCACAATCATCGAATCCCAGCTCGACAAGGGCCGTGGCCCTGTCGCGACCGTCCTCGTCAATCGCGGTACACTTCACAAGGGCGATATCGTGGTCGCGGGCAATGAGTGGGGACGCGTTCGGGCGCTGGTGAATGATCTCGGCAGCCAGGTCGACGATGCAGGACCTTCGGCACCCGTTGAGATTCTCGGGCTTTCCGGCGCGCCGAGCGCTGGCGAGCGATTTGCAGTGGTCGACAACGAAGCACGGGCACGCGAGATTTCCGACTACCGTCAGCGGCTTGCCCGCGAAAAAGCGGTTGCGCAGCAGGCCGGATCACGCGGTTCGCTCGAGCAAATGATGAACCAGCTCCAGAATAACGATACCCAGGAAGCGGCTGTCGTTGTGAAAGCGGATGTTCAGGGTTCGGTCGAAGCGATTGAGCAGGCGTTGCAGAAACTCTCGAATGAAGAGGTCGTCGCCAAGGTTGTGCACGGCGCGGTTGGCGGTATCACCGAGTCGGATGTTGCCCTGGCAGCCGCGTCGAATGCCCCAATCCTGGCGTTCAACGTGCGCGCCAACAAGCAGGCCAAGGAAGCAGCGCAGCGTGACGGCATCGAGATTCGTTACTATTCGATCATTTACGATCTTGTCGACGACATGAAAGGTGTCCTGAGTGGCATGCTTTCGCCGGAGCGCCGCGAGACCTTCCTCGGCTACGCCGAAATTCTCGAAGTCTTCAATGTCTCCAAGGTCGGCAAAGTCGCCGGCTGCCGGGTCACCGAAGGCAAAGTGGAACGCGGTTCCGGCGTACGCCTGCTGCGCGACGATGTCGTTATCCACGAAGGCAAGCTCTCGACCCTAAAGCGGTTCAAGGACGAAGTGGCCGAAGTACCTGCGGGACAGGAGTGCGGCATGGCGTTCGAAAACTACCAGGACATCCGCGAGGGCGATCAGATCGAGTGCTTCCGCGTCGAACATATCAAGCGGTCGCTCTAATCGGCTAAAACTCGCCGCTTCGGTCCGAACCCGGAGCGGTGGAAAGGGTTATCATGTCACGTTCACAGATTGGCTCCCGCGGCCCCTCTCAACGTCAGTTGCGGGTGGGCGAATTAGTGCGCCATGCGCTGACACAACTGCTGCAACGTCAGGAAATTCCGGATCGGACGCTTGAAAAAACGCTTCTTTCGGTCACCGAGGTCTCGATGTCGCCGGATCTTAAGATCGCCACGGTGTTTCTGAAGCCGCTGGGCGATGCCGACGAACATGCAGTGATCAAGGCGCTTGCCCGTAATCAGAAATTCATTCGCGGTCGGCTTGCACCGGCACTGGGACAAATCAAATACATGCCGGAGTTTCGGTTTCGGATCGATACCAGCTTCGAGAACTATGCCCGGATCGACGAATTGCTCAGACGACCAAGCGTTGCGCGGGATCTGGACAAAGATGGCGGCGAGGAAGAGGAATGAGTCGACAGCGCAAGAAGAAGGGGCGCCCGATTTCCGGATGGCTGATTCTCGATAAGCCGTCAGGTATTGGATCGACCGAATGCGTTTCAAAGATCAAATGGTTGTACAAGGCTGCCAAGGCCGGACATGCAGGCACGCTTGACCCTCTTGCAACCGGTATGCTGCCGATTGCACTCGGGGAAGCAACCAAAACGGTTCCCTATGTGATGGATGGCAGCAAGACCTATCGTTTTGCGGTAACCTGGGGCGCCGAAACCAACACCGATGACACGGAAGGCGAAGTAACCCATTCGTCGGACAAGCGGCCGGAGCGTAGCGCAATCGAAACCGCCATGCGCCGGTATATGGAGATAATTTACCAGGTTCCGCCTGCTTTCTCAGCAGTAAAGATCGACGGAGAGCGCGCTTACAAACGGGCGCGTGACGGCGAGGATGTTTCAATCGAACCCCGCAAAATCACCATCAAACGGTTCGATATCGTCGAAATGCCTGACGAGGAGACCACGGTTTTCGAAGTCCTGTGTAGCAAGGGCACTTATGTCCGAGCGCTGGCCCGCGATCTGGGAAGGGATCTTCGCTGCTACGGTCATGTCAGCGAATTGCGCCGCATCGCGGTAGAGCCGTTTCGAGAAGAAGACCTGATACCGCTTGCACAGCTGACTGATCTGGAAGGAGATATCGAGGCTCTCGATTCCGAGTTGCTGGCCACGGGGACTGCGCTGGAATTCCTTCCGGAAGTCCCGGTCACGCCGCAGCAATCGCAACGCTTGCGCTCTGGCAATCCCGTGCTACTGACCGGTCGCGACGCCATCATAACCGCCGATGAAGCCATCGCGACTGTCGGAAGCGAACTGATCGCGATCGGATCGGTTAAAAAGGGCTCTTTCCTGCCAAAGCGCGTGTTTACGGCGTCGTCGGCTTGACGCGTTGAGCCAAGAAAAGACTGGCAATTCGATCCCGGATGGCTTATATCGCCGCCATGAGCGCGGGTCCTGACGGGCCCGCTCTTTTTAAGGCCTGTGCTGGACGACATCCCGGCATTTGGCGACACAACCTGACAACCCGGACATCCTCGTCCGGAATGCAACAGAAAGGATATCCGATGTCGATAACCGCAGAACGCAAATCGGCGTTGATCAAGGAATACGCGACCAAGGACGGCGATACCGGCTCTCCGGAAGTTCAGGTTGCCATCCTGACCGAGCGCATCACCAATCTGACCGAGCATTTCAAGGGCCATAAAAAGGATAACCATTCCCGCCGCGGCCTGCTGAAAATGGTGTCGCAACGGCGTCGCCTGCTCGATTATGTAAAAGGCATTGACGAGGGCCGCTATCAGGATCTGATCAAGCGTCTCGGCATTCGCCGCTAATAAACATGTTTCGGGCGCCTTCGTGGCGCCCGTTTCGCAAATGTTCCGCCAGGATAACGACCATGCGTCCGGGCGTAATTTCTCGAGCCGGCCCTCCAACGGGGGCAGGATTACCAGAAGCCTGCGTCGAAGATACCATCCGGCCTTCGCGAAATATCGCAGACTTCTCGTTGTCTTGCCCAGGGAGCGCCAGAAGGCATGGTTCCCAATAGCGGTTATCCGCCAAGGTCAGACACGGCCTGGGTAACCGTCGTGATTAATGAAGGACAAGACATGTTCAATATAGAAACAATCGAAATCGAATGGGGCGGACGTCCGCTTACCATCGAAACCGGCAAGGTCGCCCGTCAGGCAGACGG
>JAHEHW010000387.1 GCA_024639745.1 Salaquimonas sp.
CGCGGTGGCGGGTTGGGCAATCGTCGGGCGGATCATACCGCTCGCCTTTGCAGGCATATTTGCCCTCTCGGGCGCAATCGGGCCGATTCTGTCGCAGAATTACGGCGCCGGCCGGATTGATCGGGTTCAGCGATCCCTGCGCGACAGCCTGATCTTCACCACCGCCTATGTTGGCGTGATGTGGCTCATTCTCGCAATAGCGGAAGACACCATCATATCGGTCTTCGATGCCAGCGGAGATGCCGCTAGCATGGTAGCGGTATTCTGCTATTTCGTAGCCGGCATGCAGATATTCATGGCCTTTCTGTTCGTTGCAAACGCGGCCTTCAACAATCTGGACCACCCGATCTATTCGACATTGTTCAACTGGGGCCGGGCAACGCTAGGCGTCATCCCCTTTGCCTATCTTGGCTCTCTGTGGGGGCCCGAAGGCATTATTGTCGGCTGGGGTATCGGCGGAACCATTTTCGGCATACTCGCACTGTGGACAAGCTTCGTCTTGATGCGGCGGCTGCCCGCACAGGCGGAAAGAGACGGAATTGCCGTGCAGTTTCCCGCGATTGCCAATTCGCCTTTCTCATCAGGACGCAATGCCGGCCTCTGAGGCGGTCATCAGGCGTTCGATGCCCCGTTTCGCTTCATCCCGGGTGGCTTCGGTTGCTTGAAGAATCCGCTTCACTTTAAGGAAATCGAGAACCCTGAACTGATCGGCATCGGGACGCAGAAACAGATCTGGCGGATTGTTTTTCAGCTTGAGGCTGGTAACAGATTGCATCATCAATTGGCTCGCGCCGAAGGCCATGTCCATGCGCCCGGGCACCGATCCCGGCTCACCGCGCGGCAAACCAACCACGTCCACGGCGACGCGCAAATCGCAATCATCTTCGAGCAGATCGAAGGGGAGCGGATTATTGATCCCACCATCGATCAACAGGGTTCCATCGATAAAGACGGGCGCAAACAATACCGGAATTGCGGCCGAAGCCGCCAGAGCCTTACGCAGATCACCGGTCTCCATCATCCTTAGATCATTGGCGTAATAGTCCGTACCGGTAATCTTGAGCGGGATCGACAATTCTTCGATCGTTTCCGGCAGGTCGGGCGGCAAGAAAGCTTCCAGCACTTTCTCGACATCTATTTGGCCAAATGCACCGGCAGCGCCCATCAGCGCACGGAAAGAGCCTCCTGGAATACGCCAGAGTTTTGAGAACACGTTCGAGCTATTCGCAAAGCTTTGAATTGTAAATTCCTCGATTTCGGTCCCGTTCATGCCGGCTGCGAAGCCGGCTCCCATGATGCTGCCGATCGAAGAACCGACAATCTGGCAGGGTTTCAATCCAAGATCGTCGAATGCCTTAATGACATGTATGTGGGCGATGCCCCTCGCGCCACCGCCACCGAGGGCCAATCCAATCCGAGGTTCACCCGTCATCTTCATCTTTCACAAAAGGCAATCCGTTTTGCAGGATAGCTGTTTATCGAAACGCCTTTTTCCAGGCAATCGCTAAAACTGCACTTAGAGCATCGTCAGGACTGGCCAGGGCCGATAGTCACCACAGTCGGGTCGGCACTCAAGAGCTTTTCGGCAATTTCGCGGGTTTCTTCGATGGTAACAGAATTGATCCGCTCGCGTCGGGTGTTGATGTAGTCGCTGCCAAGATCGGCGGCTTGCAAGCCGACCAGAACGTCGGCAATTCTGGATGAGGTGTCTAGATTATTGATCGCATAAGAACCGATCACGTATTTTTTTGCCGATTCAAGCTCTTCAGCGGTTGGCCCCATTTCGGCCATACGCGTTATCTCGCTGAGCATGATTTCTTTGGCCTCAGCAGCGTCTTCCGGCGCCGCGGCAAAACCAGCCGAGAAATAGGCGGAATGGTCAAGTGTTGTCAGGTCGGATCCGACACCGTAAACGAGACCACGCTTTTCTCTGATTTCATCGTAGAGGCGGGAAGAGAATGTCCCTCCTCCAAGTATCTGGTTCACTAGATACGCCGCGAAGAATTCCGGGTTGGCGCGCTTTATGCCCGGCAGCGCGACCGTAACGATGGTTTGCGGACTATCGAATTCGATATGCACATCTTCGCCAATGTTCGGTTCTACTTCCGGGACCGTAGCAGCGCTAGGTTTTTCAGGCAGCTTGCCGAAGGCGGCATCGATTAAAGAGGCTGCTTCTTTGGGTTTGATTGCGCCGACGACGCCGAGCACTAGATTATCACGCGCAAACAAAGCCTTGTGCTGGGCAATGACGTCTTTGCGTTCGACGTTTGATATCGATTCTACAGTGCCCCTTGTGGAACGCTCATAAGGATGCCCATCGAAAAGGATGCTCCGCAATTTGCGGCCGAGAATCGTCCGCGGCTCGGTTTCACTGCGCTCTCTAGAAGCGATCAGGGCTGCTTTCACCCGCTCGAACGAATCCGCTTCAAACCTTGGCTGGTTGATCATCATCGAGAGTAATTCAAAGGCGCGACCGGTCTCGCTTGCAAGCATCCGCATGCCGCCGCTGATATCGTCGCGCCCTGCGGAAAAGCCGGAATCAATTCCGCGCTCCTCAAGTTCCGCCTTGAGGGCAGCGGTGTCGATATCCCCTGCCCCCTCATCCATCATGGCGGCCAGCATCGTGGCCAGGCCCGCTTTTCCTTCCG
>JAHEHW010000388.1 GCA_024639745.1 Salaquimonas sp.
AATTCGCGAGAACTGCGCCGCGCGAGCGCTTATCGTTACCAATGGCCGGGTCGAGGCTGTCGTGACCGAAATCGGCATGCTTCGTTGCGAGCAGGTGCTTGTTTCTGCCGGCGCCTGGTCGTCGCTTTTCCTTCGCAGGCATGGCATCCACATCCCGCAATTAAGCGTGCGCTCTACGGTAAGTGCGACCGAGGCCCTGCCAGAGGTATTTTCCGGTAATGCGGCCGATGAGAAGCTTGCCTTCCGCCGTCGTGAAGATGGCGGTTACAATATCTCGATCAGCAATTTCCATGATCTCTATCTTGGGCCGGATGCATTCCGCAACTTTGTCAAATGGCTCCCCGTTGCGGCGGAGCACTGGCGTAAAACCCGGTTGAAATTTCCGCCGCCGAAGGGATTTCCGGATGGTTGGCGGGTGAAGCGTCAGTGGGCTGAAGATGAGGCCACACCGTTCGAGGCGTGCCGGGTTCTCGAGCCGGAACCGGTTATGGAAAAGCAGGAAGAATTGCGGCGCGAGTTTGCCGCTCGTTTTCCGCAGCTCGGCGCGCCCGTGATCAAAAAGGCATGGGCAGGCATGATCGACGCAATGCCGGATATCGTGCCGATTGTCGACAGGGTGCCTGGCGCCGAAGGGTTGATGATAGCAACCGGTATGAGCGGACACGGGTTCGGGATTGGCCCCGGTTTCGGCAAGGTCATCTCTAGGATGGCTGCGGGCAAGGAGCCGGGCCATGACATGACGCGCTTCCGGTTTTCCCGATTTGCCGATGGCAGCACGATGCGGCCCGGACCAGCGATTTAGCTGGCGAACCCCCTCAAGGAAGGTTGTTCTTGAAAAACAGACTCACGCCGCTACGCCTTCTACTGACAGGAATTGCGCTTTTCGTGGGCGGCTTTATCTATGTAGCAAGGTTTGCGGGTATTCCCTACCAGGACCCGACGCCTGCGATGGAAGCACAGTGGCGATTTTACACCAATGTCGGGGATAGCCTGATGCTGGCGGGTTTGGCGTTGGCGGCCGCAAGCATCCTGTCCTGGTTGCTCAAGCGCTTCTGAGTTTCTTCAGATGAAGGAAATTTCACTCGAGCACAGAGCTTTATTGAAAATACTCCTGCAGCGGTTTAACCACCACACCGTCGTCTTTCAACGAGAGCACGGCTTGCGTCGCCGCGTTGATGCCGTTCACCGTGGTGAAGTAGGGAACCTTCATCATGAGGGCCGCACGGCGGATCGACTTGGAATCCGATATCGCCTTCTGGCCGCTCGTCGTGTTGAACACAAGCTGAACCTGGCGGTTCTTGATCGCGTCCTCGATATGCGGGCGGCCTTGCAGCACCTTGTTGATGCGTTCGGCAGGCACACCATGTTCGTTCAGATAGCGGGATGTGCCACCGGTCGCGATGATCTTGAAGCCGGCACTGTGCAGATCGCGGGCCGATTCTAGGATCCGCTCCTTGTCGTTGCCTTTCATTGAGAAAAAGACCGTGCCCTTGCGCGGCAGTACCGTTCCTGAGCCAAGCTGGGCTTTGGCGAAAGCAAGCGGGTACACGGTATCGAGCCCCATGACTTCCCCCGTGGAACGCATTTCCGGGCCAAGCAGCGTATCGACGCCCGGAAAACGGGAGAACGGGAAGACGGATTCCTTGACCGCAATATGGTTCAGATGGCGTGGATCTGGGATGCCGCCATAGGCATTGAAGGCGTCTTCGAGTTTTTCCCCTGCCATGATGCGAGCCGCGACCTTGGCGATCGGGCTGCCGATGGTCTTGGCCACAAAAGGAACCGTGCGCGAGGCACGCGGATTGACTTCGAGAATATAGATTTCACCGTCCATGATGGCATATTGGACGTTCATCAGGCCGCCGACATTGAGTGCCTTGGCCAGCAGTTTCGACTGCCGTTCGAGTTCATCCAGCGTGGCCTCATCGAGCGTTCTGGCGGGCAGCGAGCTGGCGGAATCGCCGGAGTGAATTCCGGCTTCCTCGATATGTTCCATGATGCCTGACACGAAGGCCGTTTCGCCGTCGCAAAGGCAATCGACGTCCAGTTCGATTGCGTTTGGAAGATAACCGTCGAAAAGAATCGGGTTCTTGCCGAGCAATGTATTGATCTGTCCCGTCTTGTCATTCGGGTAGCGTACCTTGATCTCTTCCGGCACGAGTTCCGTTACCGTATCCAGAAGGTAGGACGATAGCGCCTGGTCGTTGTGAATGATCTGCATGGCCCGACCGCCAAGAACGTAGGACGGGCGAACGACGAGCGGGAAGCCCAATTCGGACGCGATCAGCCGTGCCTGCTCGACCGAATAGGCAATGCCGTTGCGAGGCTGGCGAAGGTTGAGTTTCGTCAAGAGTTTCTGGAAGCGGTCACGATCTTCGGCGAGATCGATAGCGTCCGGCGAAGTTCCGAGGATCGGAATTCCGGCATCCTGCAGCGCGCTTGCCAATTTGAGCGGAGTCTGACCGCCAAATTGTACGATCACGCCTTTGAGCGTACCGCGCTCTTTTTCTGCATTCAGGATTTCCAGAACGTCCTCATCGGTCAGAGGCTCGAAATAAAGGCGATCCGATGTGTCGTAATCAGTCGAAACTGTCTCGGGATTGCAGTTGATCATGATGGTTTCGTAACCGGCATCATCAAGCGCGAA
>JAHEHW010000048.1:0-3911 GCA_024639745.1 Salaquimonas sp.
GTTAGCGATCATTGGAACTCCTTATCCCGCCCAGCCGGTGTATTGCAGAACCGCCGCAACGATCGCGACCATGGCAAGCGACAATGGCAGGAAGACTTTCCAGCCGAGTCGCATCAGTTGATCGTAGCGATAGCGCGGCACGAATGCCCGGACCATGGCCATGCAGAAGAACACGAACAGCACTTTCAGCGTGAACCAAACGACGCCCGGCACCCAATTGAAAATCACGATATCCAGCGGTGGCAGCCAGCCTCCAAGGAACAGGATCGTGACGAGCGAACTCATCAGGATAATTGCGACGAATTCGCCAAGGAAGAACAGCAGGAAAAGTGTCGAGGAATATTCGACCATATGACCCGCGACGAGTTCCGACTCAGCTTCCGGAAGATCGAAAGGCGGACGATTCGTTTCGGCGATGGCAGAGATGAAAAACATTAGAAATGCCGGGAACAACGGCAACCAGTACCAGTCCAGGAAAGAATTCGGCAGGCCGAGCATGGTGCCAAGGCCGTTGGACTGGCTGTTGACGATCCCGGTCAGGTTTAGGGTGCCGGCGCAGAGCAGCACCACGATGATGATGAAGCCCATGGAGACTTCATATGAAACCATTTGCGCTGCCGACCTCAGAGACGCTAGGAAGGCATATTTCGAGTTCGACGCCCATCCACCCATTATGATGCCGTATACTTCGAGCGACGAAACCGCAAAGATGAACAGGATGCCGAGGTTAATATCGGCAATCACCCACCCTTCTGCGACAGGCAGCACCGAAAAGGCCGACATCGCCATGACTGCCGAAATCATCGGAGCGATTACAAAAACCGATTTCGAAGCCGTTGCCGGGATGATCGGTTCCTTGATCACGAATTTCAAAAGATCGGCGAAGGATTGCAGCAGGCCCCACGGACCGACGACATTCGGCCCGCGACGCAATTGTACCGCAGCGAAGATCTTACGGTCGAAATAAAGGATATAAGCCGTAAACAGCAGCAGACTGACCAGCATTAGCAGGCTCTGGAAGATTATCCAGAACCCAGGAACGACATATGTTGTCAGAAACGCTTCCATGATCCGTTCGTTCTCTCGTCGTTCCTATTCCGCTGCGACCTTGTGGTTGCCAAGTGCCAATTGCGAGCACTCTGCCATCACCTTGGAGGCCCGCGCGATCGGGTTGGTAAGCCAGAAGTTGGTCACCGGTGATGCGAACCCGGCCTTGTTGACTCGGCCCGCCTTCTTCGCGAGTGCCTTTACATCAGCGATAGCGCCCGGCGCAACCGTATCGACCTCAGCAAAATGAGGAAATTCCTGATAAAGCTGCTTGCGAAGCTGCTGCTGATTGTCGAAAGGCAATATCGTGCCGGTATGCGCCGACAGGGCACGGAAAATCGCCCATTCCTCCTTGGCTTCGCCTGGCGGGAAGTTTGCGCGGCGACCCGTTTGGACGCGCCCTTCGGTATTCACCCATGTTCCGGATTTCTCGGTATAGGCTGCCGCCGGCAGGATGATATCTGCCCGGTGCGCACCGGCATCTCCGTGCGAGCCGATATAAACCACGCTGCCCTTGATGTCGTGCATGGGGATTTCGTCCGCACCGAGAAGGAACAGGAGATCCATCTGCTTGATCATTGCGGCGGTATCCTTGCCGCCTTTCGCTGGGACAAAACCCAGATCCAGGCCGCCTGCCCTGCTCGCGGCCGTATGCAAAATGTTGAACCCGTTCCAATCGTCACGCAGGGCGCCGATTTTCTCAGCCGTCTTCGCTGCAAGCGCGAGTATCGCCTCGCTATCCGACCGGTTAAGCGCTGCCTGCCCTACGATAACAATCGGGTTTTTCGGGCCATTCTTGCCATAGCCCTTGAATTTCTCGAGCGCTTTCGGATCGTTGCCCAAATGATTGTAGGGGTAATTCAGATGTGCAGGCTCGCCGACAACATCGATCCGAATTCCGGCCCGCGTAAACCGCTTGCGAATCCTCGCGTTCAAGACAGTAGCTTCGATCCTGGGGTTGGCGCCAATCAGCAGGATGGCGTCCGCATCTTCAATCCCTTCAATGGAGGAATTGAAAATATAGCTTGCCCGTCCGTTCGCCGGGCGGAGAACGCTGCCCGGCTCCCGGCAATCCATATTCTGAGAGCCGATCGACTCAAGCCACTTTTTGGCAGCATACATGTCCTCGACCGCCGCAAGATCCCCGGCAATCGCACCGATTTTTTTCGCATCCGTCGATTTTACTTTTTTCACGACCTCGCCAAGGGCTTCGGTCCATGATACGGGCGTTAGCTTTCCACGCTTGCGGACATATGGCCGATCCAGACGCTGCGTCCTGAGCCCGTCAAAAATGAAACGCGTCTTATCTGAGATCCACTCCTCGTTAACGCCCTCGTGCGGCACGGGAAGAATGCGCATCACCTCGCGGGAGCGCGTGTCGACGCGAATGTTCGACCCGACCGCATCCATTACGTCAATGGTTTCAGTCTTGGAAAGCTCCCACGGCCGCGCGGTATCCTGATAGGGGCGCGAGGTGAGCGCGCCAACCGGGCACAAATCGATGACATTGCCCTGGAGTTCAGAAGTCATCGCCTGTTCGAGATAGGTGGTGATTTCCGCATCTTCGCCGCGACCGATCAAACCGAGTTCAGATATCCCCGCAACCTCCGTCGTGAAGCGCACGCAACGGGTGCAGTGTATGCAACGTGTCATCTTGGTTCTGACCAGGGGCCCGATATATTTGTCTTCGACCGCGCGCTTGTTCTCGGCATAGCGGTTCTTGTCGATGCCGTAGGCCATTGCCTGATCCTGCAGGTCGCATTCGCCGCCCTGATCGCAAATCGGACAATCCAGCGGGTGATTGATCAGCAGGAATTCCATCACGCCTTCGCGGGCCTTTTTGACCATCGGCGACTTCGTAGAGACAACCGGTGGCTCACCGTTCGGACCCGGCCGCAGATCCCGGACGCCGAGCGCACAGCTGGCCTGCGGCTTCGGCGGCCCACCTTTGACCTCGACAAGGCACATGCGGCAATTTCCGGCAATCGAAAGCCGCTCGTGGAAACAGAAGCGTGGAATTTCCGCCCCGGCCTGCTCACAGGCCTGCAACACTGTGAAAGTGTCCGGGACCTCGATCTCCTTATCGTCGATGATCAGTTTTGCCATCGTTTATTCCCAACTCAAATCAATCAGGCGCAGCGTTGCTGCTGCCATAGTTTCACATGCGGGAGATGCGACCAGCCAAACGCATGGTCGCTATCGCCATGTTTATCCAGGTGATCGAGGCGCCGTTTGGCTTCTTCGATCGTCGGCTCCCATCCCTCTTCGACCCACCACATCACGAAATGGTGGCTGAGCATCTGCTCGAACCATTTTCCCTTTTGCTGGTAAAGCCGCTTGTGAACGGTGTTCCATACAAACCGTTCAAAGGTCTCGGCATTTTCCCAAACCGACAAGGTGAGAAGAGTATCGGGTCCACCAAGCAGCGTATGCCCATTCTCGGCCCGTCCCTCTTCTTTCAGCCGCCAGACAAAACCCTCCGAGCGCTCGGCCAGAGCATTTATGCGCTCAACATTTTCGAGAAAGCCCCGGGCCACCGGATCGGCATCGGGATCGATCTTCCATTTGGATATGTTGAGCTCTGCGAGATGCATTGTAAGCGCGGTATTTCTCTCGTTCACCAGTGTTGAGCACCAATTTGTGCCCGATGTTCCGGGGGCACCGGAATGCCCCCGGTCTATTCGATTTACTGCTTCGCCGCGGCTGTGCTTGCCAGTTTCTTTGCCTGTGCAATCCAGTTTTCGCGCGCGATCCTTCCTGAAAATTTGAGGTAGTCGTCAACCCGGCGTACCTCCTCAGGGGTCCATTCAGCGATCTGGCTGAAATGGAAAACACCCAGTTGGTTCAGCGTCGCCTCGATTTTC
>JAHEHW010000048.1:4011-8537 GCA_024639745.1 Salaquimonas sp.
GCGCGCGATCCTTCCTGAAAATTTGAGGTAGTCGTCAACCCGGCGTACCTCCTCAGGGGTCCATTCAGCGATCTGGCTGAAATGGAAAACACCCAGTTGGTTCAGCGTCGCCTCGATTTTCGGACCGATGCCGGAAATTGTCTTGAGATCATCCGGCTCGCCGCCAATCGGTGCGTCCAGCCCCGGCACAGGTACCTTGGCCACTGCCTGCGGAGCGGTGGTTTCCGCCGGCATCGTTTGAGGCTCAGGCACGGTCTTTTCTTCCGCAACGCTCAATTCTCTTGGCGCCTCGATCTCGGGCTGAGGAATTTCACGCGCCTCGACGATTTTTTCGGTCTTTGGCGAAGCGGTTACCTTGTTGGGGGCGGATTCAGCTTTCGGTTCGGCGCACCAAAGGTTGATGGTGTGGCGAGCTGCGGCCGACTGAATACCCAGGCAAAACCCCGCCATTGCGAATGGCGAAAGGGCCATGATGCCTGCAGCGGCCATAGTTTTACCCGCAACACCAGTAAGGGATGGATAGCTCATCCATGATTGCGCGTAGAGTGCGTCGATGCCTTTCTTGTACGGACTCGGATCAAAGACCATGTCGTCAAAAGAGGTCGTCGTCATCGTTGTTTTCCTTTGAAACAAAGCAGGAGGCTCCGGCCGAAACCGGTTTCAAGCCCCGTTGACACGGGTGTGGGCTGGATTGCCCGTCTTCCTCCCACCACAACACGATGCGATGGTTGCCGCCGACCTTCGATCGGGTCGGTCGTCTTATTGTTGTTCAACCACATGAGAGCGCCGGCTACAATGGTCACTCAGCCGCCTCCCGATTAGGATGCGGTAGAACCGAATCACCAGGAACCGCCTTGTGGGAATACTGGTCGATCCGCTCTTCAATCTCATGGCGGAAATGACGGATGAGGCCCTGAACCGGCCATGCCGCCGCGTCGCCAAGCGCGCAAATCGTGTGTCCTTCGACCTGCTTTGATACATCGAACAGCATATCGATTTCGCTTTTCTGCGCCTTGCCTTCGGACATGCGGGTCAGAACACGCCACATCCAACCCGTGCCCTCACGGCAAGGCGTGCACTGGCCACAGCTCTCGTGCTTGTAGAAATAGGCGAGTCGGCCGATTGCGCGGATCATGTCGGTCGATTTGTCCATGACGATCACCGCAGCAGTCCCCAAGCCGGACTGCAGGTTGCGCAGGGTGTCGAAGTCCATCGGCGCATCAATGATTTGATCGGCCGGGACGCACGGAACGGACGAACCACCGGGAATGACCGCCTTCAGGTTTTCCCAACCACCCCGAATGCCCCCGCAATGCTTGTCGATCAGCTCCTTGAATGGAATAGACATCGCCTCTTCCACGGTACACGGGCGGTTTACGTGGCCTGAAATACAGAACAATTTGGTGCCTTTGTTATTTTCGGCTCCGAACGATGCGAACCAATCCGCGCCGCGGCGCAGGATCGTCGGTACTACCGCGATCGACTCGACATTATTGACCGTTGTCGGGCAGCCATAGAGGCCGACATTCGCAGGGAATGGCGGTTTCAGTCTCGGTTGCCCTTTTTTGCCTTCCAAGCTTTCGAGCAGTGCGGTTTCTTCGCCACAGATATACGCGCCCGCGCCATGGTGCAGGTAGAGATCGAACTCCCAACCATGCTTATTGTTCTTGCCGATCAGGCCCGCCTCGTAACACTCGTCAATCGCGGTCTGAAGTGCTTCCCGCTCACGGATGTATTCGCCCCGGATGTAGATATAACAGGCATGCGCGCGCATGGCGTAGGACGCTATCAGGCATCCTTCGATCAAGGTATGCGGATCGTGGCGCATGATATCGCGGTCTTTACAGGTGCCTGGCTCCGACTCGTCGGCGTTCACGACAAGGTAGGACGGCCGACCGTCGCTTTCTTTTGGCATGAAGGACCATTTCAGCCCAGTCGGGAAACCGGCACCGCCGCGACCACGCAGACCCGAAGCCTTTACCTGGCCAATGATCCAATCATGACCGTTGTCGATGAATTCCTTTGTACGGCTCCAGTGGCCGCGCGCCATCGCGCCTTTGAGCGACTTGTCAAAGGTGCCGTAAATATTCGTGAAAATCCGGTCCTTGTCCTGAAGCATGGACTGCTCTCCTACCTCGGCTTTTTACCGAAAACCTTGATGTACTCGGCCTCGCCACCCTTGGCGAGCGCCTTGGCCTGCTTTATCCAGTCATCGCGCTCGATCCGGCCGTGGAATTTCAGATATCCGTCGACCCACTCTCGCTCGGCCTTTTTCCACTTCGAAATTTGCTCGAAAGTAAAAACGCCCAGATCGTTGAGGGTTCGCTCGATTTGCGGACCGACGCCGGCGATCAATTTCAGGTCATCCGGGCTTGCGGGTTTTTTCATCGCCGCGGGACGGTTCTTGTCGCCATTGCTCGGGGCTGCGGGCAGGTTCTTGGCGGTTGCGGCAAGGTTGACGGTCGTATTGCCCTTTTCGACCACGACATCCTTCTTTTTCTTTGAACTTACGGATTTCGCTGTCGTGGCAAGTTTCAGCGTGGAGTTGCCGTTGCCGGCATCCTCTTTAACACCGGGCTCCTTGGCCTTGGATGGCTTTTCAATAGCTCCCGAGGTCTCAAGCGCCGCAGGCTCCGGGCGGCCGGCCTTTGCCGGCGGGGTTTTCGCCCGGTTTTTGGAAGACCCCGATTTCTCTGCACCGGATTTGACTTGCATCTCTTCTAGCAAGCTCGTCAGGGCGCCTTCCGGCGCGGAATAAATCCTGTCGATCTGCGGTCCTGGCGTTACACTATCACCTTTGCCAGCATCAAACGCGTCGATGATTTCCTCGAGACGCTCTGGCGTGAGATCCTCATAGGTATCCTTGAAGATCATGACCATAGGCGCATTAACACAGGCGCCCTGGCACTCTACCTCTTCCCATGACAATGTTCCTTCGTCATTGGTATGGAACTGCTCAGGATGGATCTTCTTGCGGCAGACTTCTTTCAGCTCATCAGCACCCCGCAACATGCAGGGAGTGGTTCCACAAACTTGAATATGCGCCTTCGTGCCGACAGGCGACAGCATGAATTGCGTATAAAAGGTTGCAACTTCCAGAACTCGGATAAAAGGCATTTGCAACGTTTCAGCGACGTGCTCGATCGCCGCTTTCGTAACCCAGCCTTCCTGTTCCTGCGCGATCATCAGCAGCGGTATAACGGCCGATGCCTGGCGCCCCTTCGGATATTTCTCGATCCATTGCTTCACAAAGGAAGCGTTCGAACGGCTGAATTTGAATCCATCCGGCTGGACTATATCTTCTGCCAATCTGCGTACGGACATGTTAGCGGTCAACCTCACCAAATACGATGTCGAGCGAGCCCAGGATCGCAGAAACATCCGCCAGCAAATGCCCCTTGCCCATATAGTCAAGGGCGGCCAGATGGGCGTAACCGGGTGCTCTCAGCTTGCAGCGATAAGGCCTGTTCGAGCCGTCAGAAACGAGATACACGCCGAACTCGCCCTTTGGCGCTTCGACAGCCGCGTAAACCTCGCCCGCCGGCACGTGGTAGCCTTCGGTGTAAAGTTTGAAGTGATGAATCAGCGCTTCCATCGAGCGCTTCATCTCCCCCCTTTTGGGCGGCACAACCTTGTTGTCAGCATTGGAAACCGGCCCTGCGCCTTCCGGTTTGGTCAGTTCCCGGACGCACTGCTTCATGATCCTCAGCGATTGACGCATCTCTTCCATGCGGATCAGATAACGATCATAGCAGTCGCCATTCTTGCCGACGGGGATGTCGAAATCCATTTCATCATAGCATTCGTAGGGCTGCGACTTACGCAAGTCCCAAGCCGCACCAGAGCCGCGAACCATCACACCGGAAAAGCCCCACGCCCATGCGTCATCAAGGCTGATTACACCGATGTCGACATTGCGCTGCTTGAAAATCCGGTTACCCGTCAGAAGATCGTCGATATCATCGAGCGCTTTCGGGAAAGCATCGCACCATGCGTCAATGTCATCGATCAGTTTCTGCGGAAGATCCTGGTGAACACCGCCCGGACGGACATAAGCGGCGTGCATGCGCGCACCACAGGCACGCTCGTAGAAGACCATAAGCTTTTCGCGCTCTTCGAATCCCCAGAGCGGCGGCGTAAGGGCGCCGACATCCATGGCCTGGGTCGTGACGTTGAGCAGGTGAGAAAGGATACGGCCGATCTCGGAATAAAGTACCCGGATCAATTGACCACGGCGCGGCACTTCAATGCCAAGAAGCCGCTCTACAGCAAGAGCAAATGCGTGCTCCTGGTTCATCGGCGCGACATAATCGAGCCGATCGAAATACGGTACAGCCTGCAGATAGGTCTTGTATTCGATAAGCTTTTCCGTGCCCCGGTGCAAAAGGCCGATATGTGGGTCGATCCGCTCAACTACCTCACCGTCCAGTTCAAGAACCAGACGCAGCACGCCGTGTGCCGCGGGATGCTGCGGGCCAAAATTGATGGTGAAATTGCGGACGCTGTGTTCGTTCATTAGCTTTCAT
>JAHEHW010000389.1 GCA_024639745.1 Salaquimonas sp.
TTTAGCTTCATCTGAGACGGGAGCCTTGGCTAGCTTTTCAACGGCCTTGTGCTGGGACAGGAATATCTCGCCGGTCAACTCCTCCATGAAATCTGACCGTTCAAGCTGATCCATCACAGGACCTTTAACCTCGCTCAAATGCAATTTGACGTCGATATCGCTGAGACGCTGGTTGATCGCCTCGAGGGATTCGAGTGCGCTCATGTCGATTGAATTGATCGCCGGACACATCAAAATGACGTGGCACAGTTCCGGTCGTTTTGCCACCATGTTGTAGACGACATCTTCAAGATAGCGGGCATTCGCGAAATAGAGGCTCTCGTCCACGCGTAATGTCAGGATCGTATCCTGGGTGATGACCTTGTGCCTGAGCACATTGCGGAAATGTTCAGTTCCAGGAACCTGTCCGACGACCGCCATATGCGGTTTGGAAGTTTTGTAGAGGTGGATCGCGATGGAGATTAGAACACCGGCGGAAACGCCAATCTCGACACCGAAGATGAGCGTTCCAAGGATCGTGACGAGCACGCCAGCAAAATCCGCTTTTGAGTACCGCCAGGTCTTTTTAAGGATCGAAAAGTCGACAAGCGACAGAACGGCGACGATGATAGTTGCTGCCAGCGTTGCCTTCGGTAGAAAGAAGATCAGTGGTGTCAGCATCAGCGATGCCGCGAGCAGCCCGATCGCCGTGAAGGCTCCCGCAGCAGGCGTTTCAGCACCTGCGTCGAAATTGACGACCGAACGCGAGAAACCGCCCGTCACGGGATAACCGCCGGAAAATGAGGCGCCCAGATTGGCCGCTCCGAGGCCGATCAGTTCCTGGTTGGGATCGATGCGCTGGCGGCGTTTTGCAGCCAGGGTCTGGGCCACAGAAACGGATTCAACAAAGCCGATCACCGAAATCAGGATCGCGGATCCGCCAAGTGCAATCCAAGTGTCCAAATCGAATGACGGAGTGGTGAGCGGCGGAAAGCCCTGCGGCACGCTCCCGACGACTGCAACACCGCTTTCATCCAGGTTGAGCAGATATACGATCAGGATCGTTGCCACGACGGCAAAGACCGGCCCAGCTTTGACGAGAATATCCGATGCCTGTCTTGACAAGCCGAGTTTGCCCAGAAGCGGCTTCAACCCCTTGCGCACCCAGAAGAGGAAACCCGTGGCAGCAATGCCGATCGCAGCGGTCCATGGATTGGTATTTCCCAGGTTTTCCCAGAGATTGCTCAGAATTTCGATGAGCGAATGACCACCTGCGGAAATGCCGAGAATATGCTTCAACTGGCTGGCTGCGATCAGGATTCCGGAGGCCGTGATGAAGCCAGAGATGACGGGGTGCGAGAGGAAATTCGCAAGGAAACCAAGTTTCAATACGCCGAGCAGCATCAGAAACAGGCCGGAGAGAAAGGCAAGCGTCAGGGCGGCAGCGAAATACTCGGCGCTTCCAGGATCTGCAATGCGCCCGATCGCTGCCGCCGTCATTAGCGAGACCACAGCCACAGGGCCGACCGCAAGCGCCCGGCTTGTTCCGAAAATGGCATAGAGAATGATCGGCAGGATCGAGGCGTAAATGCCTGCTTCCGCAGGTAGCCCGGCGAGGAGCGCGTATGCTAGCGATTGCGGCACGAGCATGATGGTCACGATGACCGCAGCCAGCAGGTCGTTCCCGAGCGTCTCTCGGTTATAGGTTCGCCCCCAGGTCAATATCGGCAAATAGCGTGCCAAGCCGTTCGGTCCGTTTCCAGCCATTCTTGATCTCGTTCGGATACACCCGCCCCTCTAATCGTGGAGCCGGGACTTTGGGTCTTCTTGTTACCGTCAGCCGACGATCTCCGGTTTTGCCATCCATTCCTTGCCGCCGTTTGCGATGCGGCGGACGACGCCGTACATGTCGAATCCGGCCGCTTTCGTCGAACTAAGAATGTCGGGCAGAGCGCCGCCATTCGCTGCGGTCTGTAGGGACCAGAGTGCCGCGGATCGCGTTCCGGTGCGGCAATAGGGAAAGACGTGCTTGGGAAGTTCAATCGAGCGCCTTGCCGAATTTCGCGGCGTCCTCGTCACGTACCTTAACGGAAACGATAGGGATGTAACGGCTCTTTAGCCCAGCTGATTTTGCCGCTTTCTCGATCTCTGCAAAAAAAGGCTTGTCTGCGCCTTCCCCGTCTGGGCGATTGCAGATGATTGAGCGAAACCCCGCCGCAGCGATTTCCTTGACTTCAGAAGCCGTAATCTGGCCCCCGACGGCAGTCTTCTCGTTGATTTGTTTGATATCCATGATCTTCTCCCAGGCATGCCGTTGCTTCAGCACCGTAAATAGCTTGCGGATAGGGGAGCCGCTTTGCCCTAATCTTAGAAAACTCGGTTTTCTTGTTTTTGCGGCTGCCCCGATTTAGCCGGACCAGTCGAGGGTTTTGTCAGAAACCAGGTTTGGACAACTCAGAGTGCGTTGACCGGCACTTTGAGCATTGGCCGGCCGTCCTTGTCTTTCGGAACCTCGCCGGCGCGCATATTTACCTGCAGGGATGGAATGATCAGCTTCGGCATGTCGAGCTGGGCATCCCGTTCGGTTCGGAATTTGACGAACTCCTCCTTGGTTTTACCTTCGCCAACATGAATATTGTGCGCTTTTTCTTCTCCG
>JAHEHW010000002.1 GCA_024639745.1 Salaquimonas sp.
GCAGCGCGCGGCAAGTTCAGGAACGGTGAGCTTTATTTGATCGGCCACAACTTGGGGGAAGCTCAGGCGCTCGGCATTTCCGGCCCGTGGGACCAACTGGATGCCATTGTCGGGGTAGCCGCGTCGAGCGGTTATGTCTGGCAAGCGCTTCGCCCGCTCAAACATGCTTTCCAGTTATTGATCGCCTTGCGGGCGATGGCTTTCTTTTTGGGGGAAAGTACCCAAAGGGCTGTCGGGACTTGGCACTGTGCTGAACCGGGATCAGGCATTTACCTGGGCGCGATGGTGCGGCAAGCCGGGATATTGCCATCGGGAACTGTTGCCGCCAGCCGAGCGGATCGCTTTCGAGCGGTCGGTTTTCGATATTTTTGCAGGGGACGATCCCTATGTAACCGATAAAACCCGCGCGGACCTGGGCCGGCATTACCGTTTTGAGAACCGCTCGGAGATCGCTCTCGGTTACGGCTTTGGACATGTTGGATTTTTCCATCGCCGAAACGAAGAATACTGGTCATCGATATTCGACTTTCTGGAAAAGTAGGATTCGCCTTGTTATCGAGCAAGAGGCTCAGAATGAAAAACTGACGAGATCGCATCCGCGATCCCTGGCCTCGGTCAGGAGTCCCAGGAAGTCCTCTATCTGATCACGGTCGAGTTCCGCCCATTCGACCGATTTAGATCGCCACCTTGTTTCATGAGAATTGACCTCAAGCCAGAACTCGATTGCCTCTATCAGCCAATCAATTTCATTGGTCCACTGATCGCAATTGTGAACCGATATTCGGTTGCCGGATATCTCCGCGATGAACGGTTCGAAGATGACGCCAACAAAACAGATCAGATTCTGATCGAACACCAGGAATGCGCCGCATTGAGAACCATGTGCCAGTTCACCCTTGGGTAAACCAGCATTTGGGGGTCTGCTTCTTGAAAACATCCGGCGGCCACCAAGGTCGACTTTACGAACAAATCTTTAACCACACTCAACCCTATCACAAAATTGCTAAAATATTACCCTGCAAAAGCCTGTTCGGGAATCTGTCTGTCGACACGCTATCAAAACGCCTTGAGCAGGCGGGTGGTCTCAGGGTCCATGAAACCTGCAACCGTGGCATCCGTCTCCAACTGAAGAGCGCGATTGAGATCAGCGTTCGCGACGGAATTGAGCGTACGCTTCATGGCTCTGACGGAAAGTTGCGGTTGTCTGGCAAGTTTTTCGGCCAATGTTCGCGCGGTTTGGATCAGCTCTGCATCCGGGACCACGCGCCAGGCGACACCATAGTCCTGCAACTGACGCGCATCGTATCGCTCACCGAGAAACAGCATCTCTCTGGCCCGCGCCAGGCCGACCAGCGCGGGTAACAACGCGGTGACAGCGCCCGTCACGAACAGATTGAGGGAAACCTCCGGAAAGAAGCCCTTGGCAGTTTCCGCCCAAATCGGAAAATCGCAATTGATTGCCCATTCGAACCCGCCGCCGACGGCCCAGCCATTGATCGCGCCGACAACAGGCTTTTGACCGAACACCATCGCGCGGGTAGCCCGTTGGATGGCTTCGACAAGATCGCGCGCCTCGGCCTCGTTTTCCGGATGAATGTGCTCGTTTCGATCGTCACCCGCACAAAACGCCCGTCCTTCGCCAGTAAAGATGATGGCCTTTGTTTCCGGATCACAATTGGCATCGTCAAACGCCCGCGCCACATCATCGATCAGACTGCGGTTCATCGCGTTCAGGCTTTCCGGCCGATTGAGGCTGATGACCCTGACGCCACCTTCCTCCATCCGGCTCAATACGGTTTCATATTCGTATACGCTCATGAATATCTCCTCAGCACCCGCCGGGTCTTGCCTTCTGTTGCCGGAAAACTGCCATTGTCCAGGACACTCACCCGTGCGGTGGCGCCAAGCCTTCCTTTGATAGCTGCAGCGACAGCTTCACCCAGTCCTTCAACTGCGCCAGCATCCCCGGCCAATTCCACCTCGACGGGTAGAAAATCATAGGGCGGCGGGCTATGGAGAACGATACGATAATCGCCGGACAATTGATCGAACTCGCCGATCACTGCGGACACCATCGTGGGAAACAGATTGATGCCTCTCACGACCACCATGTCGTCGCTTCGCCCGATCACTTTGAAGCGAAACCCGGTTCGCCCGCACTGGCAGGGCTCAGTCGTCTCGATACGGATGATGTCACCGGTCTTGAAGCGCACCAATGGCTGGCATTGGCGATCGAGATGGGTGAGAATCAGCTCACCTTCGCATCCATCCGCAAATTCAAGTGGCGCAAGACTGTCGGGATCGATCAGTTCCGGCCACAGCACATCGGCGGCCATGAAGTGCAACCGGGTGTCGTTCTCACATTGCGCAGCGAAATTGGAAAAAACATCCGATACACCGTAATTCGCGTTTCGAGGTTGCATGCCCCAGACCGTGTTGAGCCGCTCGCGAAAAGTCGGATCGTCAAGACCCGGTTCGCCACCGAAAAGACCCAGCTTGAGGCCGAGATCGGCGGGGGTCAGGTCCGGAAACTTATCGTTGATAACCCGTTCCAGAACGCGGGGATAAGAAGGCGTACAAGAAATCGCGTCGATTCCGGTTTCTATGATCGTTCGGATAAGCAGTTCGGTATTGCCGACACCGAACGGCACGACAAGCGCGCCCGTTGCCTCCAGGGTCATGTGGTCTGTGACGCCACCCATCCACATCTGGTAATTGAGGCAATGCACAACGGTATTGTCCGGCCCGAGACCGGCGGCCCGATGGCATCGCCCGCCAACCGCCTGCGTGATTTGGCAATCGCGGGCCGAGAGCGCGAGGTTCATCGCTTGGCCGGTGGTACCGGAGGTTCGATGCAACCGGTTCGCCATGTCACGCCCCGTCGCAAGATAGTCGCCGAATGGTGGATGATTGGCTTGCGAGATGCGTAATTGCGACTTGTCGGAAAGCGGCAATTCATCCAGATCCCGCAAATCGGCTGGCGGCTCTTTCCCGTGCCAGAGATCCCGGTAAAAGACCGAGTTGACTGCTACATGATTGCGCTGCTTGCGCCAGGCTGCTGCTTGATGGGCTGATATGCCAGCCGGATCGGTGAATTCGGCACCCTCTAGCATTTCCCCTCCCAGATTCAATTGAACAGGCGGCCCTGTCGGACAAAATTGAAACAAATCGGGAAAGATTTACATGCGCTTCGTCAACGCGCCAGACATAAAATCACTGCTATAGGAGACACGCCGTCCGCCGATCAGCCACCCGTCATGTAAGGTATCAGTACGACCTCATTCTCGTCGCTGATCGGCGTAAACCAGGCTTCGCGATAGATGGTTCCGTCAACCGCAAGCGAGACACCCCTCTCGAATTGAGGTTTAAGTCCCGGATAAGTTTCGCCGAGGCGATCCAGCAATTGCTTGAAATTGCTGGCCTCGACCTCGACGACCTCTTTGCCATCGGCGAAATCGCTGAGGGACCCCCAGAGCTTCACGCGCACCATTGGGTTCAAGCTTCCTGAAGCGCCTTCTGCAACCTTGCCGGCGAAAGCGGCAATTCGGTCATCCTTACCCCAGTCGCGCGGCACACTGCGTTGGAAATCGCGGCAAGCGGGGGAACAATGGACGTTTCTCCCACGCCTCGCACACCGTAGGGATGGCCCGGATTCGGAATCTCCAGAATAACGGTATCAATCTGCGGCAGGTCGGAAGCGACCGGCACCCGGTAGTCCAGAAAACCCGCATTCTGCAATTTTCCGTCCTCTCCGTAGATATATTCCTCGTTCAGCGCCCAACCGATGCCCTGGACAGCCCCACCCTGCATCTGACCCTCGACGTAATCGGGATGCACCGCTTTTCCCGCATCCTGAAAGACCGTATAACGCAGAATTTGGGTGGATCCGGTTTCCCGGTCCACTTCGACATCGCAAAGATGGACACCGAAGCTGACACCAGCGCCGTCGGCATTGACCTCATAGTGTCCGGCGATGGGCCCGCCGGTATTGTCCGCGATCGCCGCGATATCGGCCAGACTCATCGGTTCGAAATCGCCGGCATTGGAGCTTGCCGGTTTGGCGCAGCCATTCTCCCAGATCACGGCTTCTTCATCGATGCCCCACAGTTTGGCGACCCGCCCGCACATTTCCTTGATCGCATCCCTGGCAGCTTCAATGGTTGCAAGCCCGACCGCGAAAGTAACGCGGCTGCCATCGGTCGTGTCGTTGTAGCCAAGCGTATTCGTATCGGCGATGACCGTTCGCACCTTTTCATAAGGTACGCCTAGTTCCTCGGCTGCCATCATCGAAATCGATGCCCTTGAGCCGCCAATATCCGGATTTCCCTCGACGACGCCGACCGTACCATCGGAATTGATATTAAGCGAAACACAGGTATTTCCGCCGAAATTGAACCAGAAACCGCAGGAAAGTCCGCGCCCCTGGTTGGGTCCGAGCGGCGCCGAATAGTGCGGGTGGGCCTTGGCGGCCTCAAGCGTCGCCATGAGGCCGATCTCGTTGAAGGTCGGTCCATAAGCCGAAAGCGTCCCCTTGCGGGCTGCGTTCTTGAGACGAACCTCCAGCGGATCGAGGTCGAATTCCTGACAGAGTTCGTCAACGACACTCTCGACCGCATAAACCGCCATGGGCGCTCCTGGGGCGCGATAGGCGACCTCTTTGGGTCTATTCGTCATCACATTGAAGCCATGGGTTTTCACCGCATCCAGATCATAGGCGGCAAATGCCGCTTGCGACCCGAACTGCACCGTCTCGCAGGGAAACGCTCCGCCGGAATACCTAAGCACCGCCTCTCCAGCGGTGATCCGGCCATCCTTCGTCATCCCGATCTTCACATCGATCGAGGACGAACAGGTTGGCCCCGAAGCGCGGAACACCTCTTCCCGGCTCATGACCAGCTTTACGGGTCGGCCCGCCTTGCCGGAGAGCGCCAGCGCTACCGGTTCAATGAAAACCGTTGTCTTGCCACCGAACCCGCCACCGATCTCGGATGCCGTGACCCGCAGCTGGCTGGCCTCAAGTCCAAGGATTTCGGAACACACCGTACGCACGAGATATTGCCCCTGGGTGCAGCACCACAACTCGCCGCGGCCATCGGAACCGAGTGAAGCGAGGCAGGCATGAGGTTCGATATACCCCTGATGGGTGGCCGCAGTCTTGAAACTGCGCTCGACGATCTTGTCGGCCTTTGCGAAACAATCTTCAAGATTGCCATGTCCGAATTCGAAACGCCGCGTGATATTGGGCGAGGATTCCTCCGGCACAGTCTCGTCCGAACGACCTTCCTGAACCGCCGGCGCATCGGGTCTGAAAGCCACATCCACATCGGTGACATGCGGCAGAATTTCGTATTCTACTTTTATCAGGCGGATCGCCTCTTTCGCGATTGATTTGCTGGTGGCAGCGACAGCTGCAACCGCATGACCGTCGTAAAGCACCTTGTCCCGGGCAAGACAATTATCGCGAATATCCCGGATCGCCTCATCCTCGGGTTCGGCAAGATCCCAACCGGTCACGATCGCCTTGACCCCTTCAAGCGACTCGGCGGCCGATACATCGATCGACACGATCCTCGCATGCGGATGTGGGCTTCTTAGAACGCGCCCGAACAACATTCCGGGCGCCGAAAAGTCGGCACCATAAAGAGCCTTTCCGGTCACCTTGTCGATGCCGTCGGGCCGGACGAGTCTCTTGCCAACGACCTGGAAATCGCGCTTTGCGCCGGATTGAAAGGTCATGGCTGTAGCCTCCTTATTTCCGCTGCTGCCTCCTGAACCGCACGGATGATCTTGTCATATCCTGTGCAGCGGCAAAGATTGCCGGCAAGCCAGTAACGAATTTCTGTTTCGCTGGGATCCGGGTTTTTCTCAAGCAAAGCCTTGGCAGCAACGAGAATGCCGGGTGTGCAAATACCGCATTGAAGCGCGGCCTTCTCAATAAAAACTCGCTGCAATGGATGCAGCACCTGGCCCTCTGCCATGCCCTCGATTGTTTCGACTTCCGCGCCCTCTGACTCAGCGGCAAGCACCAGACACGAACAGACCAGACGTCCGTTCAACATCACGCTGCAAGCGCCGCAATCGCCAGTGCCACAGCCCTCTTTCGATCCGGTCAGCCCAAGTCTATCGCGCAGCACGTCGAGCAGTGTTTCATCCGGCGCGCACAAGAATTCACGTTCGTCCCCGTTGATCCGGGTCGAAACTGGAATCATCTTCATCGTTTTGCTCCCGCACGTTGATAGGCGATTTCCGCCGCTCTACGAGCCAATACCCCGGCGGTCTTGGTCCGGAATTCAACGGTACCACGCTTATCGCCGATCGGACGGCAAGCGGCCTCGACCGCTGCCGCCAGACCCTTCAAGGCCCCGTCATCCAGTTTGGAACCGATTAACGCGGAGGCGGCATCCTCGACCAGAATGACCGTCGGCGCAACAGCCCCCAGCGCGACCCGTGCCTCGGTGCAGGTCCCGTCTTCGCCGGTGACCAGATTGATGCCGGCACTACAGACGGCAATATCCATTTCCGTGCGCGGTATAAAACGCAGGTAAGCGTCGCCGGCGCGTTCCGGCCGCGCGGGCAGATAGATCGAAATGAGAAACTCGCCCTTCTTCAGATTTGTTTTTCCGGGACCTGCCGGTATTTCAGCGACGGGAACATCGCGGAAACCCTCCGCTCCGAATACGCGGGCCACGGCACCTGCCGCGACCATCGCCGGCACGCTGTCTGCAGCCGGAGAGCCGTTGCACAGATTGCCGGCAAGGCTCGCGCGGCTCTGGATCTGGCTTGAGCCGATCAATCCCGCGGCTTCCACCACCCCCGGCCATGCGGCGCAAAGAGCCTCATGTTCCGCCAATTGAGCACCGGACACCGCGGCACCAATTCTGAACCCGCCGTCTTCGGTGACAATTTCCCGCATGCCGTCAAGATGCTTGAGGTCGATGATAAGCGACGGCTCCACAACCTCGGAACGCATTTGCACCAATACGTCGGTTCCGCCTGATAGAATGCGCGCTATGCCGGTTTCCTCGCCCAGGAGAGCTGACGCGGCCTCGTAGCTGTCCGGTCGGACATACTTCATGTAATTCACCTGTTATGTTGTCACGTGCCGGCAGGCTATCTTGCGGCCGGGAAAGGGGCAATGCGAATTTGCGACAGAGCCTGCTCATTATTACCCGGAGCCAGCCTAGCCAAGCGTCACGTCCAGAAACATCATCAGAACAAGGCCGACCGTAAAGCCTGCCGTTGCCTCATTTGAGAAACCCCGCGTATGGGTTTCCGGAATAATCTCGTGGACTATCACGTAAATCATTGCACCCGCAGCGAAGGCAAGACCCCATGGCAAAAATTGCTCCGACGAGGAAACGGCCGCGACTCCCAGAAGGCCACCGACCGGTTCGATCAATCCGCTGGCAGCTGCAATCAGGAAGGACACGCTCCTCGAATAGCCTTCCGACCCAAGTGCAACGGCCACAGCAAATCCTTCCGGCAGGTTCTGCAGCCCTATCCCCAGCGCGATCGATACCCCGTTCGCGATATCACCGCCGCCAAAACTCACGCCAACGGCAAGCCCCTCGGGAAAATTGTGGATGGTGATGGCAAAGACGAAGAGCCACACCTTTTGCAGTGACGGACTGAGCGGCCCCTGACGGCCGCGGACGAAGTGAGCGTGCGGGATGAGTTCATTGACCGCTGCGATGGCGCCAACCCCGATAATCAGACCCGCAACCACGATCAGTGCCGAAATCAGTTTTGATCCGGAAAGTTCCTCAGCAACCTCAAGTCCGGGTAAGATGAGCGAAAAGAAGGAGGCAGCAAGCATCACGCCTGCGGCAAAACCCAGGAAAGCGTCATGCGCCCGCATCGACATCGACTGCTTTAGCAGAATGGGAACTGCGCCCACCGCGGTCATCATGCCAGCGGCAAGACTTCCCGCCAGTCCCCAAAGAATTATCTCACCGGGCTCCATGCTGACCTTTCATACCCCCGAAGAAACTTGCTAAGCAGAAGAAGCATTCGGGACAGTCACGCTGTTTGAAACAACAGCCCTAGTGTCCCATATGCCTGCTGAAGACTATACGCCCCTACCGGCACCCGAAAGGAAGCGGAAAACGCAATTCATGCAAACGCCCTATTATCTCATCGACAAGTCACGCCTTCTGCCAAATCTGGAGAAGATCGCCTGGCTGCGGAAACAGTCGGGCGCGAAAGCACTCCTCGCGCTTAAATGCTTCGCCACCTGGTCAGTCTTCGACTTCATGAGCGAATACATGGATGGAACGACATCCTCTTCATTGTTTGAGGTCAAACTGGGCCGGGAAAAATTCCCCGGTGAAACCCATGCCTATTCCGTCGCATGGGCGGATCATGAAATCGATGAAGTGATTGAGAATTGCGACAAGATCATTTTCAACACCGCAGCTCAGCTTGGCCGTTTCGAGGCTGTGGGCCGAGATCGAATTCGAGGCATTCGTGTCAACCCGGGTGTTTCGACTTCGGATTTCGACCTTGCCGATCCGGCCAGGCCCTTTTCAAGGCTTGGCGAGCACGATCCCGCCGATATCGAGCCGGTCATCGACCAGGTCTCAGGTTTCATGTTCCACAACAACTGCGAAAATGCCGATTTCGACCGCTTCGATGCCATGCTCGGCTCAATCGAGCAGCGGTTCGGGCACCTGATCCGGAAAATGGACTGGATATCATTGGGCGGCGGGATACACTTTACCGGAGAGGGCTACCCGCTCGAACGTTTCGCCGAACGCCTCAAGCGTTTTTCCGGAGAGAACGAGGTACAGGTCTACCTCGAGCCGGGTGAGGCAGCGATCACCAATTCCACGACGCTGGAAGTGACCGTGCTGGATACCCTTTTCAACGGCAAGAATCTCGCTATCGTCGACAGTTCGATCGAGGCCCACATGCTCGATCTCCTGATCTACCGCGAGCAGGCGAAGGTCGCCCCTGATGAGGGACCGGAAGAGTGGATGATTTGCGGAAAATCCTGCCTTGCCGGAGACATTTTCGGAGAATTCCGATTCACCGAACCGCTCAAACCCGGTGACCGTGTGAGCATCCAGGACGCGGGCGGTTACACAATGGTCAAGAAAAACTGGTTCAACGGCGTGAAGATGCCTGCAATTGCGATCCGTGAACTTGACGGGACTGACCGTCTTGTGCGCGACTTTACGTATGAGGATTTCGCTGCAGCGCTGTCTTGAGGGTGCGGCCCAATGAAATGGTTATTTGAGATCGGCTCCTGATCAGCCCGACGAAGCCACCTTATAAATCAAAAGGAGACTCCGTTTTGAAGAAGAACGTACTCATCATCGGCGCCGGCGGCGTCGCTCAGGTCGTCACGCATAAATGCGCGCAGAACAACGATGTTCTGGGTGACATTCACATTGCGAGCCGCACGGTTTCCAAATGCCAGGCAATCATCGACTCGGTTCACGCGAAAAACGCGATGAAAGTCGACGGCAAACTGGAAGCCCATCAAGTCGATGCGATGGATACGCCTGCTGTCGCCGATCTCATCCGCAAGACGGATACCCAAATCGTGATCAATGTTGGATCGGCTTTCGTTAACAAGTACGTCCTTGACGCCTGCATAGAAACGGGCGCTGCCTATATTGATACCGCAATCCACGAAGAGCCGGACAAGATCTGCGAAACGCCACCATGGTATGCCAATTACGAATGGAAAAAGCGTGACCTTTGCGCCGAAAAGGGCGTAACCGCTATTCTCGGCGCGGGCTTCGATCCCGGTGTCGTCAACGCTTATGCACGCTTTGCTGCCGACGAATTCATGGACAAAGTGAAGTCGATCGATATCGTCGATATCAATGCCGGTTCCCACGGCAAATATTTTGCGACGAATTTCGATCCGGAAATCAATTTTCGCGAATTCACCGGCGTCGTCTATTCCTGGCAGGAGGGCGAGTGGAAAGAAAACAAGATGTTCGAAATAGGCCGCGATTGGGATCTGCCCGTGGTCGGCAAACAACGCGCCTACATGTCCGGCCATGACGAGGTTCACAGCCTTGCCGCCAACTATCCCGATGCTGATGTCCGCTTCTGGATGGGTTTCGGCGACCATTACATCAATGTCTTTACCGTTCTGAAAAGCCTTGGCCTGCTGTCCGAACATCCCGTGACTACCGCCGAGGGCCTGGAGGTAGTACCGCTCAAGGTGGTCAAGGCGGTTCTGCCGGATCCATCGAGCCTCGCGCCGAACTATACCGGTAAGACCTGCATCGGCGACCTTGTAAAAGGCATCAAGGACGGTGAGGAGACGGAGGTCTTCGTTTATAACGTTGCAGATCATAAGGAAGCTTATGAAGAAGTCGGTTCCCAGGGGATCAGCTACACGGCAGGCGTTCCGCCGGTTGCCGCTGCCATGCTGATTGCAGGAGGGGAATGGGACGCCAAGACGATGAAGAATGTCGAGGAGCTTGATCCCAAGCCCTTCTTCACCATTCTCGACCAGATCGGCCTGCCGACACGAGTCGAATTCAAGGGCGACGACAAGCCTTGGAATGAGTGGTGATAGCAATCACGGTTTCTCGGCGCTTTACCGGTCAGCGAATTGACAGTTTTGCCCCGCATCAAAGCGCGGTCCCGCGCGAAGCGCTAAACTCTACGCGGATGAAATGTCATAAAACTGAAGGAACGGCCCTTGAAAGCCCTTTTCGTTCAATTGGCCCTGTCGATTATTGCGGCAATCACAATGATGACGGCGGCACACGCGGAAGACACCGTCAATATTACCCGCGATATGGCAGTTGCAGAGATACCGACGGAAACTGGTACGGCAGAAATCCGCCGCAACCAGGACCGCGAAAATCGTCTCGAAGGCGACTGGGCCAGGACTTCGCGTCCCTGCCCTCCATTCTGCATCCAGCCATATTCGCCGGCCGAAGGCGTAACCACCATTGGCGAGCTTGAACTTATCGACATGCTGAAGGACCCGGAAATCATGGTGCTGGACAGCCGCACGCCCGATTGGTTTGCCGGCGGCACCATACCCGGCTCAATCAATATGCCGTATGACCGCATCACAGAAAGACTCGACGAACTTGGCTGCGAAATCGACTTTGACGGTTGGGATTGTCAATCGGCCAAACCCATTGCGCTGTTCTGCAATGGACCGTGGTGCGGGCAATCCCCTTCGGCGATCCGCAATATGATCGCTGCCGGCTACCCGGCGGAGAAAATCAGCTATTACCGCGGCGGCATGCAGGTTTGGCGCCTGCTCGGTTTGTCAGTGACAAAGCCTGACAGCTGATGGAAAGAATCCCCGCTCAATTTCACGGTAGTTCGGAGCCGCTTGCAGCTGAATCCCTTGGAGGATCGAAATGAGTTGGTCATTCAAACTATTGACCGTTTCCGGCACGGTCTTGAGGGTGCATTTCACCTTCTTTCTGCTGATGATCTGGATTGCTGCCGTCAATTGGAACCAGGGCGGACCAGTTGCAGCGCTCAACGGGGTTATTCTCGTTGTCCTCGTTTTCGCCTGCGTGGTGCTTCACGAATTCGGACACGTCTTCGCTGCGAGGCGTTATGGCATCAAGACGCCAGATATCACCCTGCTGCCCATTGGCGGCCTTGCGCGGCTTGAACGAATGCCTGAACGCCCGCTGCACGAATTGATCGTGGCCGCCGCCGGGCCGGCGGTGAACGTGGTAATCGCTGCACTATTGATCATCCTGCTCGGAACGCGTTTCCAACCCTCCGATATCAGCCTGATTGAAACCATTGGGGGATCGCTCGCCGGGCAGCTCTTGGCCGTGAATATCATGCTGGTGGTGTTCAACCTGATCCCGGCTTTTCCGATGGATGGCGGTCGCATGTTCCGGGCAGTTCTGAGCACGCGTCTCGATCGGCCAACGGCAACTCGCGTCGCAGCAAGGACAGGTCAGTTCTTCGCGGTCGTCTTTGGGATCGTGGGACTTATGGGAAATCCCTTTTTGCTGCTGATCGCAGTCTTTCTCTTCTTTGCGGCGGAAGCCGAGACCAATTTCGAGACCCGCCGTTCGATTGCCAGACGCTATCGAGCGAGAGACGCGATGATCACGCATTTCGATGCCGTAGCGCCCGATACCACCGCTGACGATATCGCAAAAGCCCTGCTGTTGACAACGCAACAGGAGTTTCCCGTAGTAACCGGAACGGAGAAGCTTCTCGGTTTTGTCACCCGTCGGCGATTGATCGAAACCATTCAGGCTGAAAAAGGCGATGCAACCGCGATGGATTTCATGGAAAGCGATTTTGCCAGCGTATCCGAAGACAGCCCGTTCGAACGCGCATTCACCGAAATTTCCAAGAGCCGCATGCGTCTCGTCGCAATAACGGCAGCCGACGGCCGGTTCATCGGCTATATCAACAGCGAAAACGTTGCCGAACTGATGATGCTCGACCATGCTCGGTCGCCATGAATCAGCCACCCCATTTTCTTGACCGCCAGTGCTCATTGGTTCCAGTTTATTCTCATGGCTGAGCTTCTGATTGTTTATCATTCAAAGACCGGCGGTAGCAGGCAGATGGCAGAGGCTGCCGCCGATGCTGCCCGGAACGAAACATTCACAACCCTTATCAGCGCCGCGGAAGCAGGCCCGGACGATCTCCTGCGCGCGGACGGTTACCTCTTCTGCGCCCCTGAAAACCTGGCTGCGATCGCGGGTATCATGAAAGATTTCTTCGACCGGTCGTATTACGCGGTTCTCGGACGCATCGAAGGCCGGCCTTATGCCCAAATGGTTTGCGCCGGGTCAGACGGCGAAAACGCGCTCAGGCAGACTGCGAGAATTGCGACGGGTTGGCGGCTGAAACAAGTTCAGGAACCGCTGATCGTCTGCACGCATGCGCAGACGCCGGAAGCAATTCTTGCGGATAAGACAATCCCGCAAAAAGATTTGGAGAAATGCCGGGAGATCGGCGCGGCCCTCGCCGCTGGCCTCGCAATGGGCGTTTTCTAAACGAAAGAACAAAGCCTCGATCAAGCGCCCTTGCTTTCCAGCCATTCGGTAATAATGGCCATCAGCCTGTCGCCGCTGAAGCTCGGAAAATGCCCGCCATGCACCACTCGAACCGGATATTCCAGCAACCGCTTCATGCTGGCGACATAATCCGCGGCATCGGCATGATACGTGTCCTCGATCAGCGGCCCGTCGTAAACGATATCGCCGGAAAACAGGAGGCCGGTCTCCTTTTCGAAGAGCGCAATGCCACCAGGCGAATGCCCCGGAGTATGGATGACCTCGAACCTTCTGCTGCCGGCAACGACGATTTCGCCGTCTTCGAGCAACCTTGTCGCCGGAGCGGCAGCCACCCCATACGCCTCTGACCGATAGGGTTCAGGCGGCAGGGCATCGAAGATTTCATCGGTGACATAAGGGTCCGCAAGGGTTGCCTCGCGGCTTGGCGCGGCAAGAAGCTCAGCCTCAGCACGATGCACCGCGCGCTGCTCGAATTCGTGATGACACCCGATATGATCGAAATGGGTGTGGCTGGCAATCGCCAGAAGCGGTTGTTCCGTCACCAGTGGAACCCAGTCCCGAAGACTGACCACCCCCATCCCGCTATCGACAAGCAGATCTTCTCCCTGCCCGCGAATATGCCAGCAATTGCAGCGGTAGAAAGGTTGGATGAAAGGTTCATCAATCAGGCTGATATCGTCCTCGAGCCTCTTCACCCGCCACCAGTCTTCGGCCTTGATCCGCTTCATGCCATCTCCTCTTTTGCGATCAGGACGGGTGTCTCTAAATCGAGATCGAGACCGATCGTATCGCCGACGACAAGGGTTCCGATATCCGCCAGACGCGCAACGATGACGAGATCGGGATCGTCCGTCTTCCGCGCTTCAGCACGCAGAACGGGACCCTGAAATGTCAGATTAACAATTTCGAACTGCCCGATGCCGCCCGCTTTATTCAAACAAAAATGCTCGGGGCGCAGGCAAAGCCAGACCTCCTCCCCCGTCTCGAATCCTGCAGTATCAGCGGCGATACTTCCTAAGCTACAGTCAACCGACGCTTGCCCGCAAATGGCTGGCAGGAAATTCATTTCGCCAAGAAAGGATGCAGTGAAGCGTGTTGATGGAACGCGGTAAACCCGGGCGGGTGGCCCGTTATCCTCTATTCGCCCCTTGTTCATGACGACGATCTGGTCCGCAATCGCCATTGCTTCTTCCTGGTCATGCGTGACATGAACGAAGGTCGCTCCGACGCGCCGCTGGATATTTTTCAGTTCTTCCTGCATTGAGCGGCGCAGGTTGAGATCGAGTGCTCCGAGCGGCTCGTCGAGCAACAGGACATCAGGATCGACAGCCAACGCTCGGGCAAGCGCAACCCGCTGACGTTGACCACCTGAAAGCGCCGCAGGTCGCCGGTTCCCGGCATCCGGCAGGCCGACCATTTCGAGCATCGCCCGCGCCTTCTCCTGACGTTCCCTCCGTCCGACACCCCGCATTCGCAGTCCGAATGCAACATTGTCGATGAGATTCATATGCGGAAAGAGCGCGTAATCCTGGAAAACGGTCGTGGTAGGCCGCTTTGCCGGTGGCACGCCACGCATTTCGCGTTCGCCGATCATCACAGATCCAGCTTCCGGATCTGCAAACCCGCCGAGTATATTGAGCAAGGTTGTCTTTCCGCAGCCAGATGGCCCGAGAAGTACGCAATAACTTCCTGCATCCACGGTCAGATCGATATGGTCGAGCGCGATCGTCTTGCCAAACCGTTTCATGACAGAATTCAAGACGAGTCTGGCAGTCATTTGCGCCTCATGGTGATCAGTTCGGCAGCGAGCACGACGAATGCCGACAACAGGAATACGAGTGAACCGACCGCATTGGTTTTCGGATTGAGGCCCGATCTGAGCAGGCTCCATATTTCCACTGGCAAGGTCACGTCGAAGCGGGACAACAGAAAGGCGATGATGAATTCGTCCCAGGAAAAGGTCATTGAAAGCAGGAAGGCCGCAATCAGCGCTGGCAGGATCATCGGCGCGGTAACAAGGCCCATAACAGACATCTCGCCAGCGCCAAGGTCGCGCGCAGCCCGTTCAGCGGTAATCTGACGTTCGCCCATCGCGGACAGACAGATCGCAAAACAGAGCGGTGTGTTGATGACCGCATGACCAATCCCGACCGTCCAGAGCGAAAGACCGATGCCCATCAGGTTGAGACTGGCGAGAAGGCCCAAGCCGATGACCAGGTAGCTGACCGATATCGGCGCGGTGATGAGTCCTCTGATCCCCTTCGAAAACGGCAGGCTGCCGTTCGAAACCGCGCGGGCGGCGAGGAAACCTAGCACCAGCGAAACCAGAGAGGAGACCGTTGCCACAAGAAGCGAATTGAAAAGCGCAACCATCAGATCTTCATCGCCGAGCACCGCTTCATGCCATTTAAGAGAAAAACCCTGAAACGGAGGAATCGGAAACCGCCCCGCCTGAAACGAAAATACAACGAGCACGATCACGGGCAGAAAGATGAAACCGTACAGGAGCAGCAGATAGAGCCCGCAGACGAAAAACCGTTTCATCGACCTTCCACCTTCATATATCGGGCGGTAGCCAGATAGGCGATCGTGACGAAAATCATCAGGATGATCGACAAGGTTGCCGCCATCGGCAAATCTGCACGCCGTCCAACCTGCAGCATGATCAATTGTGGCAAGGCAAGATCATTGCCGCCACCGAGGATCTGAGGAGTGACATAGTCGCCAATGCAGATGGCAAAGGTAATGAAGGCGCCTACCGCGATGCCGGGCATCGTCAGTGGCAGGATTACATGGCGGAACGTGGCGAATGGGCCTGCCCCGAGATCGGCTGCCGCCCGCTTCAGATTTGGTGGCATCTGCACCAGGCTCGCGTAGATTGTCAGGACCAGCAGCATGGTGAAAAAGTGTGTGAAGCCGGTAACCGTCGCGATGCGCGAATTGGCCAGATCGAGCACGGGCAAGCCCCAGTCGGAAAGCCAGGTATTGATCACGCCACGCTTCGCCAGAAGCAGCGTCCAGGCATAGGAGCGTACAACATAGGACGTCCAGAACGGGATGATGGCCATTGCGAGCGCAAGACGGCGGTATCGCGCGGGCAATTCTTCGGCGATGATCCAGGCAAGGGGGTAGGCCAAAAGCACAGAAAAAAAGGTTACTGCAAGCGTAATTTCGATCGAGTTTAGCGCTGCCTCGAGATAGGCCGTCTCCCCGAAAAATGTCCGGTAGTTTTCGAGTGTCCAACTGGCAACAAGCCCCTCATCCGTACGCTGCCAGAAGCTGAGCACGAACATGATCGCAAATGGCAGTACGAAGAATCCAAGTGTCCAAAGGAATGCCGGGGCTGCGAGCGCAATGGCCCGCCGCCGCTCGGCAGTTTCAAGACTTGTTGCAGCAGTCTGCGACACCCTTAACGTGCCAGGAAACGGGTCCAGACGTCCTGCATTGCGGCGTCAAGCTCACTATCCGGTGCCGGATATAGCTGCGCTTTTGCCAGGTACTCGGATTGCTGGTCCCAGCGCAGCGCCGTTTTCTGCCCGTCTGTCAGCATGTCGCCAGCAGCGGAATTGGCCGGCATCGCCCAGTAGCAGGAAGAGGTCGCAAGTGCCGCCTGACCCTCAGGGCTCAGAACGTGTTTCACGAATTCCAGTGCAAGATCTGGCTGTTTGCTGTCCGCAAATACACCGATCGATTGCGACCAGCGAACGGCGCCCTGGTCCGGGATCATCCAGTCGAGTTCGGGATTGGTAGCGGTAAGTCCCGCCGTGACCCATTCGCCGCCGCCGACAAGGATATCCACTTCACCGGTTGCGATCGCGGTTTGCGAGGCGACCACTTCGCCGACCGAAGCGGCGCTATCTTTGAGCGCCAAAAGGGCTTCCTCGATCTCCGGCAGGTCATCCATGGTCAAATTGGCCGTTTCCTTGCCAAGACCGACCGCTAGCATGCCCATGACCGGCAGGTAATAGTCGTAAACGGCAAGCTGGCCGGAGAAATCACCGGACCAGAGCTTGGTCATGTCGGCGAGATCTTCCTGACTGACCTTATCCTTGTTGAAAGAGACAGTGTTGTAACCGAACTTTTCCGAAATCGCATAGGTTTTGCCATCAATGACATGGTTTTCCTCCATGACCAGTTCCGGAAACAGGCTGTCATAAGGCAATTGATCGGTCGGAAGCTCGCCGAGAATGCCCGCTGAAACCGCGCGGGGCACATCAACGCCATCGATGACGAGAACATCCCAGTCGCCCGGTTGGGACTGTTCGATCAAAGAAAGAGCCGCGCCCGTGCCTTCATATTCTTTCAGATTGACCGTGACCCCATGCTTTTCTTCGAAGGGTTTGATAAGCGCGTCATCAGTATGATCGCACCAGACGAGTGCGTTCAGTTCCTGCGAATGCGCGGAATTGGACCAGAGCGCCGTGGTAATCGCCAAGGCAACGGAAACCTTTTTAAGCATATGGGAAACTCCTTATCGGTTGTGGGAGGTTAAGGATGACATATCAGCCCTCGTCACGGAAAAGCGGCATGCTCATGCAATGCGCGCTGCCCCCGCCGTGAGCGAACAATCTGAGTTCAGGATCGAGAACGCGAATTCCTTCCGCCGTGAGCGCCTCGTTCGTCGCCTCGCAGTGACGTGGCGAAATGACGGTGTCATTGCCGAGCGCAAGCACGTTGCAGGCCATATCCGCCATCGCAGCCTTATAGCCCACATTGATCGTCCCGATCGAATGCTTCGTAAGCCAGGGCAGGAAATCCTCGGGCAGCGCATCCTCACAGACAAGCGCCAGTCCATCGGTCACCATCGAAAAGATGACATCGAGATGGAGGAAATGATCGTCGAATGGAACGAGCCGAACCTCCCAGCCCTCGGCCTCGAGCCAGTCCGCAAATTGACGTGCGCCTTGGAGCGACGTCCGTCCACCTGAATAGCCTATAGCGGCAAGACCGGGGCGGATGAGATGAATATCGCCACCTTCGACGGTTCCGGCAGTCGCCATGTGCCAGAACTTGTGCTCGTAAAACTCCAGAATCGCCGCATATTCGCCACGTCGCTGGGGCATGGCAAGCATCGTTAGTGTCGGGCCCTGCGGCGCCATCTGGCTGCTGTCGCGCGTATAGACCTGGTATCTGAGATCGGGATCGGGAATAAGATAATGGCGCCTGACGCCGGCCTGATCCAAGGCATCCTCGAACTCCGCATATTCTTTTTGCAGAGCCTGCTGATCGAGCGGGCGACCCGACGACAGCGTCGCCCTGGCAATCGCATTGGTCGGGATCCACTCGTAGTGATCCGGCCTGCACAACAACACGTCCTTCAACGGAGCGGTTTCCGAGCTCAGCCTGTAACGTTCCATATTTCAAAAAACCCCTTCGAAGTCGGATATGGATCAGGAAATCTTGCCGGCAAGCGCCCGCGCAAACGAAAGAAAAAAGCTAGCAGCGCGCAAAGGCAAGAAGAATAGCCGCCCCGTTGAAAACCGTAGTGAATACGCTATTGCTAAAACCGATCTGAAAAGGGGATTCCGGTATCCGAAAGTCCGGATAACCATCGAGTAAAGGGAAAACGCATTGGCGACCGGACTGCTGGCACTGCTCGACGACGTTGTGGCACTGACGAAAGTGACCGCCGCCACACTTGATGATGTTCCCGCGCAGGTCGCAAAGACGACGGGCAAGGTGTCCGGCATCGTTATCGACGATGCCGCCGTTACACCGAAATATGTTGTCGGCCTCGATCCCCAGCGCGAACTCGCAATCATCTGGAACATCACCAAGCGCTCGCTGTTCAACAAGATCATCCTGCTCGCACCACTCGCATTGATGCTGGGCTGGTTAACCCCCTGGCTGATTCAGCCGCTGCTGATGATAGGCGGTGCTTATCTTTGCTTCGAAGGTTACGAGAAAGTCCACACTATCTTCGCAGGCCATGGCGATGAGGCGAAGGAGGATGACACAACGGAAAAAATATCGCCTGAGGAACTCGAGAAAATTCGTACCGCCAGCGCGGTTCGGACGGACTTCATCCTCTCCGCTGAGATCATCGCTATCACATATTCGACTGTGACCGATCTTCCGCTTGCCACTCAAATCGCCGTTCTGGTTGCGATTGGCATCGGCATAACGGTCGTTGTCTACGGCTTTGTCGCGTTGATTGTGAAGGCCGATGACTTCGGCGTATGGCTGGTAAAATCCGCACAGACAGGAATCGGTCGCGGCATTGGCCGCTTCATCGTCAAGGCGATGCCACCTTTCCTAAAAGGCCTTTCATGGGTTGGAACGGCGGCAATGCTTTGGGTAGGCGCCGGGATCATCGTCCACGGCGTTCCCGCTGCGGAGCACTGGCTGCATGTCCTTCACGAAACCTTCGCCGGCAATTCCTATCTGGCGCTCGCAGCCGAAATTCTGGCGCTGATGATCACGGGCCTCGTTCTCGGTTTCATAATCGCACTAGTGGTAACGCCGGTATTGAAACTCATCGGCAAAAAGGAAAGCCAGGCCGCCGGGTGATCATCCGATCTATTCCGTCGTCATCGGATTTTCGGGATCGGCGGCCCATTCCTGGAGAGATGCCGTATAAACGGCGACATCCTCGAATCCCAAAAGGCTCATAACGAAAGCATTTGAAGACGCAAGGATCCCGCCACCGCAATAGGTGATGTTGCGCGTTTTGGGATCATACCCCTCATGCATCGCCCTGAGTTGGTCTATCGGCTTGTATCGCCCCGTCTCGTCAATAAGGTCGACGCCACTGACATTGGTTGCCGTCGGTATATGTCCCGGTCTGCCATACATGCTTCGCTCGCCTTTATAGTGAGGCGTGGGAAGCGTGTCGATTAGACAGGTAGCGCCGTCCTCAACTGCACGACGCACTTCGTCCCGGCCTGCGATCAGACCCGGCCGTGGCCGAGGCGTAAGCATGCGAACCGGATGCTGCGGGGCTTCAGTCGAAAGTGGACGCCCTTCTTCCTGCCACGCTCTCAATCCGCCATTGAGAATGGCGGCGTTGTCGAACCCGACCCATTTGAGCATCCACCAGACCCGGGCCGCCCAGGCAGATAGGAAATTGTCATAAAGAACGACCCTGCTGTCATCGCCAACCCCTAGCGCACCCATCGCAACGCAGAAGGCTTCAGGCGAAGGCGGCGCGAATTCGACCGTAGATGTTTGATCGGTGAGATCCCCTTTCAGATCGGCAAATCCGGCAGTCGGAATATGCCCTTCATCGAACCCCAAACGACCGCTCAGATTGTAGGGCTGGCCATTCTGATCGACCTCCGTCCGGACACTGCAATCGAGCAAGACCAAATTCGGATCGGAAAGGTGCTGACTGAGCCATTGTGTCGAAACGAGCTTTTCCATAGCTGAACCCTAGCCGGTACAACTAAGAATTCCTAGCAGTAGCGGGAAGCGCCTTTTACCGGATGCAACCCTGCCACGCGAAGGAGGCCTTGTACCTGCTGCAAACCTCGATAGTGTTGGCAGAATGATCACCGGAACTCGCCAATACTACAGCGACGTGTCATTCCGGCTTAAAATAAAAAGAGAAACGCTTTAGATGTCCATCAAGGCTGCCGTATACCACCTCACCCATTACCGGTATGACCGGCCCGTAACACTAGCCCCTCAAATCATTCGGCTTAAACCTGCCCCGCACAGCCGAACCCGCGTAATTTCCCATTCGCTTAAAGTCTCTCCTTCCGAACATTTCGTCAATTATCAGCAGGATCCCTATGGCAACTGGATGGCGCGTTTCGTCTTCCCGAACCCCGTCAGGGAACTGAAGATCGAGGTCGATCTCGTCGCCGACATGACGGTCTACAACCCGTTCGATTTTTTCGTCGAGGAGAAAGCCGAGCATTACCCGTTCGAATACGATGATGAGATCATCGCCGATCTCTCAATTTATCGGCAGGCCGAGACGCCGGGACCGAAACTTGCAGCCCTGCTGGCATCGATCGACCGGTCGAAACAGCGCACCGTCGACACGATCGTCAATCTCAATGCGCAGCTTTCAAACGAAATAAATTACGTGATCCGAATGGAGCCGGGTGTTCAGACGCCCGAAGAAACCCTCGAAATCGGCAGCGGCTCCTGTCGGGATACTTCATGGCTCCTGGTGCAGATTCTCCGCCATCTAGGTTTCGCCGCGCGCTTCGTTTCAGGCTACCTGATCCAGTTGAAGCCCGATCTCGTGGCGCTCGATGGACCTGCCGGCACCGACCACGATTTCACCGACCTGCATGCATGGGCTGAGGTTTATCTTCCCGGGGCCGGATGGATCGGTCTTGACCCGACCTCCGGATTGCTCACTGGTGAAAGCCATATCCCGCTTGCCGCCACGCCCCATTACCGAAATGCCGCACCGATTTCCGGCATGGCAAGTTTTGCCAATGTCGATTTCGAATTCGACATGAAGGTAGAGCGCGCGGCCGAGCACCCGCGCATCACCAAACCTTTTTCCGAAGAATCCTGGGAGGCCCTGAACGCTTTGGGCCGCAAGGTCGACCAATCTCTTGAAGCAGGCGATGTACGCCTGACGATGGGCGGTGAACCGACCTTTGTCTCGATCGACGATTTCGAATCCGAGGAATGGAATACCGATGCCGTCGGTCCGACCAAGCGGGCGCTTGCCGACAAGTTGATCAGACGCCTGCGCGAACGTTTCGCGCCTGGGGGTTTTCTCCACTACGGCCAGGGCAAATGGTATCCTGGCGAAACCTTGCCGAGATGGACCTTCTCCTTGTTCTGGCGTCGCGATGGAAAGCCGATCTGGAAAAATCCGGACCTTATCGCCAGCGAAAACAAGAACGCCAATCCGACCCCTGAAGATGGTCAGGCATTGCTTTCCGGCGTTGCAGAAACGCTCGGAGTGGAACCGGACAATGTTCAACCGGCTTTCGAGGATCCTGCCGAGTGGATCCTCAAGGAAGGAAAGCTTCCGGACAATGTCTCGCCTGAAAATTCGAAACTCAAGGACCTGGAAGAACGTCATCGCATCGCAAAAGTATTCGAGCGTGGCCTGACCGAACCGTCGGGCTTTGTCCTGCCGATCCAACGCTGGCAGTCAAGAGATCAGAACACCCGTTGGCAATCGGAACGCTGGCGGACACGGCGCGGCAAGATATTCCTGGTCCCGGGCGACAGCCCTGTGGGGTTCCGGCTGCCGCTGGGTTCTCTTCCCTATATTCCGCCGTCTCAATATCCTTATGTAAACATATCCGACCCGACAGAACCGCGCGGTCCGCTTCCAGAATTCGGAAACCAGAAAACTGAAACGCCCGAAAAGGACGGCCACACCCAAACGGTCGCGTCCTTCACGCCAGGCGGCGAAGTCCAGAGTGTCATCGAACAGGAACTGGGCGGCATTGATGGTGCCGTCCGGACGGCAATCGCTATTGAACCGCGGGACGGCCGCCTCTGCATCTTCATGCCGCCGGTCGAGCGGATCGAAGACTATCTGGAGTTGGTTGCCGCGGCGGAATCCGCGGCTGCGAAACTCGGGATCCAGGTTCACATCGAAGGGTATGCGCCACCAACCGACCCACGCATGAATGTCATTCGGGTGGCCCCCGACCCCGGCGTTATCGAGGTCAATATCCACCCGGCGACAAACTGGGAAGAATGCGTCGGAATCACGGAAACGGTCTACGAGGAGGCGCGCCAGACGCGGCTTGGCGCCGACAAGTTCATGATCGACGGCAAGCATACCGGTACCGGCGGCGGCAATCACGTCGTAATCGGCGGCGCGACGCCGATGGACAGTCCGTTTCTGCGTCGGCCCGATCTACTACGCAGCCTGATTCTCTACTGGCAGCGCCATCCAAGTCTGTCCTACCTGTTTTCGGGGCTATTCATCGGTCCCACAAGCCAGGCTCCCCGGATCGACGAGGCGCGGCACGACAGTCTTTACGAACTCGAGATCGCGCTGTCGCAGATTCCCGACCCCGGCAAAGGCGAAGCGCCCCTTCCCTGGCTTACCGACCGGTTATTGCGAAACATTCTTACAGACGTGACGGGCAACACCCACAGAGCGGAGATCTGCATCGACAAGCTCTATTCGCCCGACGGTCCAACTGGCCGTCTCGGACTGGTGGAGTTTCGCGGTTTTGAAATGCCGCCGAATGCCCGTATGAGCCTGGCTCAGCAACTCTTGCTTCGCGCAATCGTTGCAAGGCTATGGCACGCGCCGCTCAGTGGCAGATTAAGCCGCTGGGGAACCGCGCTTCATGACCGGTTCATGCTGCCGCATTTCGTATGGCAGGACTTTATAGGGGTTTTGCGCGACTTGGGCGACCACAGTTTCGAAATGCAGCCGGCCTGGTACGAGGCGCAGGCGGAATTCCGTTTTCCCTTCTGCGGCTCTGTCGAACTGGAAGGATTGCAGCTTGAAATTCGCCAAGCCCTTGAACCCTGGCATGTTCTTGGCGAAACCGGCGCGATCGGCGGTACAGTGCGTTATACTGACAGTTCGACCGAGCGTCTCCAGGTGAAACTGAACACTGCCGACGCCGAACGATACACCGTGACGTGCAATCAACGCGAGGTTCCGCTCAAGGCGACCGACACCCCGGGTGAAGCCGTCGGCGCTGTCCGTTTCAAGGCATGGCAACCTGCCATGGCCCTTCATCCGGTTCTACCGGTTGACGCCCCGTTGACCTTTGATGTCTTCGATACATGGACCGGGCGGGCACTCGGCGGTTGTGTCTACCATGTTGCGCATCCTGGAGGTAGAAATTACGAGACTTTTCCGGTGAATGCGAACGAAGCGGAGGCTAGGCGGCTTGCCCGCTTCGAGGCGAATGGTCATACTCCGGGAAAATACGCGCCGACCAAGGAATCGCTGCATCCGGATTTCCCGATGACGCTGGACCTGCGGCGACCACCAGGTATCTGATATATGGGCGCATTTCGCGATCGCACCTCAGACAGTTCCGTCGACCAAATCCTTTCGAGCTACGAGCGGGTAGGCACGGTTCCAGACGAGCTTGTCGGTGAGGACGGCAATATCCGCCCCGTCTGGCAGGACTTAGTCCGTACGATTGCCGAGATGCCGTCTGGCGAATTGACAGCACGGATGGCCCGCGGCGACCAGTACCTGCGGGATGCCGGTGTCTACTATCGCCAATATGGATCCCGAGATTCCTCCGAGCGCGACTGGCCGCTCAGCCATATGCCGGTCCTGATCGACGGAAACGAATGGGAAGCGATTGCCAGTGGATTGACGCAACGTGCCAACCTGCTCGAAACAATCCTCGCCGATGTCTACGGGCCCAACAATCTTGTCCGTCAGGGCCTGATCCCGCCGCCGCTGCTTGCCGAAAATCCTGAATGGCTCCGGCCCTTGGTTGGAATAACGCCCCGTTCGGGCAATTTTCTGCATTTCATTGCCTTCGATATCGGACGCGGGCCTGATGGAAACTGGTGGGTTCTTGGCGACCGGACCCAGGCCCCTTCGGGCGCCGGTTTCGCCCTCGAAAACCGGATGGCGACCGCACGCGTCTTCTCCGATGTTTTCGGTCGGTCAACCGTGGAACGTCTTGCCGGGTTCTTTCGCGATTTCCGCGACGCAATAAACGATCTGCGAGGCGACCCATATAGCCAAGCCGCAATCCTGACGCCTGGCCCGATGAACGACACCTATTTCGAGCATGCCTTTATCGCCCGATACCTGGGGCTCAACCTGCTTGAAGGCGAAGACCTCACCGTCCGCGATGGCAATCTGATGGTCCGAACCGTTTCTGGCCTTGAACCGGTGAGCGTCATTTGGCGTCGGCTTGACGCGCAATGGGCCGACCCGCTCGAACTCAACGAGGCTTCGAGACTGGGCACGCCTGGTCTGCTTGGCGCTGTGCGCAAGAATACCGTCACCATGATAAACGCGCTCGGTTCCGGTGTACTCGAAATCCGCAGCTTCCTGGCCTTTATCCCGCGCATCGCTGAAGCGCTTTTGGGCGAACCGTTGATGATTCCCAATATCGCCACCTGGTGGTGCGGTCAGAAGAACGAGCGGGAATATGTCAAGGCGAACGCGTCGACAATGATGGTCGGCGATGCATTCTCAACCCGCCTCCCCTTTGATCGGGATGAGGTCTATGCTTCCAACGGGACACTCAATTCCAATCATTACAGCTCCCTCGAGGCATTCATCGACGCCAAGGGTAGCAAACTTGTCGGCCAGGAGGCCGTCACACTCTCGACCGCACCGGCCTTCTCCGAGGGCATACTTTCCGCAAGGCCGATGAGCCTAAGGGTATTCCTGGCCCGAACGGAAAATGGCTGGCATGTCATGCCGGGCGGATTTGCGAGGATTGGAAGGAGCGGCAATAGTCCAGAACTGGCAATGCAAAAAGGCGGATCCGTAGCGGATGTGTGGATTGCCCGCCAGCACAACGTCGACAAAACCAGCATGATCGATCTTGCGCATAAGCAATCGGTGAAGATGATACCGGGGCTGCTGTCAAGCCGTGCCGCGGATAACCTTTTCTGGCTAGGTCGCTATGTCGAGCGCACCGAAACCATTGCGAGGCTGACGAGGGCCTATAACCTGCGCTTGGCCGAGACGGACTTTGCAGAAACCCCGATCCTTTCAGATCTGTCCGATTATATGGCAACGCTCGGTATCGATACGTCCGAGGCGCTCCCAGGTGTCCTCAGGGATACGCTCGCGTCCGCGGCAGATGCAGGCGGGCATGTTCGCGACCGCTTTTCAATGGATGGCTGGCATGCTCTGTCCGACCTGCAGCGGACGGTCGATACGATGGCTAGACGGCTCACCAAGGGCTATGACGCGACGGATGCTATGGGTGTTATCCTGCGCAAGTTGTCGGGGTTCTCCGGTCTCGTTCACGAGAACATGTACCGCTTCACGGGATGGCGCTTCCTTAGCATCGGCCGATCGCTCGAACGCGCAATTGCTATGCTGCATCTACTACAGCGGTTTGCCGACCCGGATGCAGAGGATGGCGGACTGGACCTGGCACTTGAAATAGGCGACAGCACCATGTCGTATCGCCGGCGCTTCTCGGTGACAAGCAACCGCCGCAACGTGCTTGAACTGCTGGCACTGGATCCTTTGAATCCACGCTCGGTGGTTCACCAGTTCGAGAAAATGAGCGAGCACCTCTCCTTCCTGCCGGGTGCCGAACAGTACCTGCCCTACACACCACCGCAACGCGCACTGCTAAGAACCAATGCCGCGATTGCCGGCCAGTCTTCCGAGACCCTCGACAGCATGACGCTGGGCCATGTCGAAGAGAGCCTGAACGCGGTGTATCATGAACTTGTCAGGCTCTATTTCCGGTAGCAAATGCTGTACGATATCCAACTGAAGATCGAGTATATCTATCCGGACTCAGCCGACGCCGGGCGACACATCGCGCGCATCACACCGGCCGACATTACCGGAACTCAGCGCACCATAGCAGCTTCGGTAACGGTCACGCCCGATCCGGTCGAGCGCC
>JAHEHW010000049.1 GCA_024639745.1 Salaquimonas sp.
GAAACACATCGGTAACGAGGTTGAGGAATAGTATTTGCAATGGCAATAGCGGCAATGGCAAGCCGACCGCAATGGCAAGTCCGACCACAAGCACTTCGCTCAGATTGCACGAAAGCAGATAGGTGGCAAAACGGCGGATATTTGTGAGAATAATCCTGCCTTCGCGGATTGCATCAATGATGGTTGCAAAGGAATCATCACGAAGCACCATATCCGCAGCCTCTCGTGCGACTTGTGTTCCGCGAATACCCATGGCGATTCCGATATCCGCTTTTCGCAAGGCTGGAGCGTCATTAACACCATCCCCTGTCATGGCAACGACATCCCCAGTTTCCTGGTGAAGTTTGATTAGAGCAAGCTTCTGCTCCGGCGTCACCCGGGAAAAAATGCTCATTTTGCGCAATTCGTCTTTTTCATCTGGGCTGATGGAATCGAGAGGTTTCAGTTCACCTCCGGTTAAAACCGCAGCGTGCTGATCAGCTAGTCCCACTACCTGAGAAATATGCTTGGCAGTGGCAGCGTGGTCGCCGGTGACCATAATTGTTCGTATGCCTGCTCGACGTGCATCAGAAATTGCTGAGGCGATATCTGTACGCGGGGGATCCTGAAAGCCGATGAGTCCATAGAGCGTCAAATTGCGATAAGGATTTTCGCGGGCAGAACTAGCAGATTTCCCAGCGATTGCCAGAAGGCGAAGCCCCTGTCCGGCGAGTGTATCGGCGGCTCTATGCCAACGCTGTTCTTGGTGGTTATCAAATCTGACGGCTCTGTCCCTTTGCCATATTTCAGATATGCAATCAAAAACCGCTTCAGGAGCTCCCTTAACCGCGAAGATTATCTCATCCGCGTTTTGGTGAACGGTTGCCATCATCCGGGTTTCGACATCGAACGCAATCTCGCCGATCTCCGGGAGTTGCGTAAGGAGTTCAGAACGATTGATATTAACTGCTTTGGCTGACTCCAGCAGTGCGATTTCCATTGGATCACCTGATGCGGGGTGATCTGATGACGCAAGGACGGCATTGTTACACAGGACCGCGTTTCGCAGCACCGGAAAAAGCGGATGGTATTCAACCTTGTTTAAAGTCTCACTATCTGACCGGAAAATCTGAGCCTCTCGATCAAATGAATACTCTCCGGAATAAACGAAGATCCGGTCGACATGCATCCGGTTCTCGGTAAGCGTGCCAGTCTTGTCAGTCAAAACCACGGTCGTTGATCCGAGCGTCTGAACTGCAGATAAGTGTTCAATAAGTGCGTTGCGTCGCGCCATGCGCAGCATGCTTCTGGCGAGTGCGAGCGTTGCTACGATTGGCAGCCCCTCCGGGATTGCCGCAACCGCGAGTGCGATGGCTGACTTTACCATCAACACGGTATCCCTGGCTGAGAGGACGCCTATGAAGGCGACCGTAATAGCCACAATTATGGTTAGCCAAATGAGATCCCGACTTAGCTTCGAAAGTTGATATTCCAAAGGCGAGCGTTCCGGCTTGCTCTCGTCAACAAGCTTTGTAATTGCTCCCAATTCAGTGGACATGCCGGTAGCCGTAACAATGGCTTCTCCCGTTCCGCGGACAACAGCGCAGCCCTTGAATATCATGCAGGAGCGCTCAGCCAGCAATGTATTCTGGGCAACTGGATCAGAAGTTTTCTCGACGGGAAGAGATTCTCCAGTGAGAGAAGATTCGTCGCAGGCGAGATTGTGAGCCTCAATCAACCGCATGTCTGCTGACAAAACGTCACCGGCGTCAAGAATTACGATGTCACCAGGAACAAGGTCTTCAGCGGGAACCGAGAAGACTTCTCCATCTCGCCTTACCACGACAGAACGGCTTGCCATGGCTCTGAGTGCTTCCATACTCCGAACCGCGCGCAATTCGGTGAAAAAACCAATCAAAGCATTGATGACCAAGACTGCGAAAATTGCGACCGCTTCCACCTGCTCAGCAAGCAGCAAAGCAAGAACAGCGGCACCAATAAGTAAATAGACGACTGGGCTTCTGAATTGCTTCAGGAAGATCATAAATGGCACAGCGGGGGGATGTATGCGCAAGATATTCGGGCCAAATTCGGCCTGTCTTGCTTCTACCTGATCGATTCTCAGACCAAGGCCCGGACTGGATTTGAAATGCCTTAAGACCTCATCTACCGGCATTGCGTGGGTCCCGACAGGTACTCGCGAAAATGTTTTGCTTGCAGCTCCGCGCTCGACGATTTGCTCTTTTTGGCTGAGATTTGGTTTCTTGGTAGGCATGGGACTATGGCTGCGATCCCAACCGCTCGATAGCTTTCATTGCAACTTCCGCAGCAAAAATCTGCTCGCTTGCGAGTGCTAGCATGCTCATTCGTTGATCGCCTGTCGGAGCAGGCGGGGAAGTCAGAACAATGCCTTTACCTGACGAGCCTTTCCGAAAGAGCAAGTCTTCCAGGCGTGACAGTGTCTCTTCCAGAGGATGTACATTCACTTCAGCGGCCGTCGGCTGCATGACAACCATGCCGCCTGCTTCATCAACTGGCAGAATTCGGTATGCCAAGGTCATTGGCAGAGAAACACCTCCCCATCTACCATTGCATTCAATCCATTGCACCTTACCGCCACCTTCACCATCGACGGAAATGATCGCATCAAGGCTACACTGTCCGAAGTAACCGAGTTCTTGAAAAAGAAACCCAATCATTTGAGCTTCTTCAATCAAACGATCTCGGATTTCCCCTGTAATCTCTGTTTTCGACGCGCCAATAAATGTCCCTGACGGTCCTGTAACATTCTGCTCAAACACCCCTTCAATAATTGGATCGCCTTCATCCGAACCGGGGATCCACATTTGTACAGAAGGACTGCTTTTCACGTTGCAGTCCCAAATTCCGACAAGAAATGGGTAAGCATCGCGCCAACCGCGACTGTAAAGCAGATCTAACATTTGCTGGCGAAGTATGGCATTGTCTGTTGCTTCGATTTGTTCGCTGTCAAAGGCTATATTTCCCATGGAGCCTGCACTTTGCGGCACCTTTACAATAATGCGTGGGGAGGTCCGGGCTAACCTTCTTATATGACCGACTGCGGCTGCCGGACCATATGCTGCAAATGAGCTGGGTATCGAATCCGGCCCAAGCAAATTCTTTAAACAATCTGCAAACCATAGCTTATCGTTTACCCTGCGAGATATTCGAGAAGAAGGCCCGCATACAGAGACGGGACGCTCACAGGCCTCGGCAATTGCTTGTGCTAACCGCCAGACGTTGCCAGTTGTAAGATATGCGTGAAGGGTCAGACTCCCAGCCTTGGATGCTGCATCGCAGATATGTGAAAAGAGTTGGGAATCTTGACGCAACTGGGTAGCCATACAAGCCAAAGGTAAACTCGGAAGTTCGATGCAATCTATTCCGGAAATCCCAAGATATTCCGAAAGGTAGTGCTCAAAGTCAGCATCGCGCCGATGCAGGACAAGGATATCATTGGCTCCCGCAAGAGCTACCATTCTATATTCTATCAGTCTCGCCTCGCGGCCTGAAAAAAGCGCAACTTCGCGCTGCCCGGCCAATATCAACTTACATCCAGCATTCATCCCCTGTTTAACTAGAGGGTGAAAACTCTGGCATGTGACAAATGCTCTTTCATCGCGCTTGTAGCGTTTTGCCAAAGTCCGTATCTGCTCACGCCGCCCGTCAGTGATAGGCGGCATTCTAATTGGCAAAATAGGAAGCAAATCTCCCCCCCCGATCATCGAATGAAATATCCAACCAGAAAATCGGCAAAGTCCCGATGCACTTTATAAATGAATGCCAGATATCTTTGGTAAATTGTTTGATCCACGTCATGGCGATAGGTCGCCATTCCGCGTCAGGTTGAAACAAAAAATGAGAGGGTGAATTCGTGTGCCGCCTTTATGCCATGCATGCCAGCGAACCAACCAAAGTGGAATGCAGCCTGGTAAAGGCACAGAATGCATTGATGATGCAGAGTCGCCAGGACAGTGAGGGACTCGTTCATGGTCATGGTTGGGGAGTGGCCGATTACAACGATGGTTTGCCCATGGTGGAAAGGCAGACATGGGCCGCATTCCATGGCGAGCATTTTGCGAAGAGCGCTGCCAGGGTTTACGCAAAAACCGTTGTCGCACATGTCCGACGAGCAACGGTTGGCCCACCGGGCTTAGAGAACACCCATCCGTTTGTTCATGGTTGCTGGATATTTGCCCACAATGGGACTGTTCCCAACTTCGAGAAAGTCAGAGATATCCTTCTCGACCATCTCGACCCATTGCATCGAACGGAAATTCAAGGTTCGACCGATAGTGAGCACGTGTTTCGCTACATTTTATCCCGTTGGCAACATCACCCAGAGCAGGATTTGCTGAGCGTGCTCAAACATTCACTCGAGCAAGTCGTTCATTGGTGTCTCGAGTTGGACGCTGAAGCCAACATCGGCCTCAACGTCATTCTAACGGATGGCAATCAATTGGTGGGTTCAAGGCTCAATCGTTCTTTATGGTTTTTGAAGCGAGACCGAATATTTGTTTGCCCGATTTGCGGAAAACCGCATGTCCATCATGAGCCAAAGACCCAATATCGATCACTGGAGGTTGCCTCCGAGCGCATTACACGCGAAAATGAATGGAAAGGGATTCCAAACGGCACGGTCTATTCAGTCGATAGCGATTATGAACTCCGTTTTGAACCATTTGCGGAAGCGGCAAGAAAATTGGAGTAGGTATCCTTAGCCTTGAACTTTGTAAGAGACTGGCAATCGCTGGGTGCTTAGATCGCTCTGCCTGTAAACTTAGTTTAGACTTCCTGCCTGGCAGGGTCCGATCTTTTGTATCCCTGAAAACCATTTTACTTGTTTGCTTCAGTAAGCGCCCCTGACTAGTCGAAAGATTATTTTTTGAAGGACCCCTATCGAACTGACGGTTTGATTTGCCTCCCATTGCGGAAATTGCCTATGACAGATCCGAACGTCGCAGCCTGTATTTGTGCGAGCGGACATTCGAAAAACGGAATATTTCTTGACCGCAGCAATCCTCACGATTTTTTATGCCGTTGTGACGATGTATCCCTTGATCGCATCGTATGGGCTTGGATGGCCACCTCGTCACCCGCTTGATGAAATCGCCAGCGGTGCAGGCATGCTGGCCTTATCCGTAATCCTGATGGAATTTGTACTTTCTGGCCGTTATGCCGTTATCAGCAGGCGGGTTGGAATGGATCTGACAATGCTGGTGCATCGTGTTTTTGCACGCTTTGCCGCAGCGCTTCTGATCATCCATCCGTTTCTCTACCAGTCGCCATTTGCTGCGCAGCGTCCATGGGACCAAACGCGGCAGGAGACAATTCTGGCCGATCCAACTGGACTGGTTTTTGGGATTTCATCTTGGCTTCTCCTCGGGTTGCTGATTTTCACGGCAGCCGGTCGGAAACAGACAGGCTTTTCTTATGAGACCTGGCGATTGACACATGGGGTTGGGGCCTTGCTAGCCAGTATACTGGCCGTTCTCCATGCGTATTGGATGGGACGGTACGCTGGGCAGGCACCGCTGGCGATCTACTGGTTCTTATTAGCTGCCGTAGCCATTTTGACGATGGTCCATGGATATGGCCTGAAACCGATTTTCATGCGCAAGCACCCTTGGCGCATTCGTTCAGTAAGGAAGGCAGCATATAAAACTTGGGAGCTGGTGATCGAACCGGACGGCCATGTCGGACTTGATTACAAAGCAGGTCAATTTGCATGGTTGTCGCTTGGCAAGAAACCGCTCTTCCTATTTCAAAATCCGTTTTCGATCAGCTCTGCGCCTGCATCTGGTTCATCAATTTCATTTTTGATCAAGGAGCTGGGTGACATGTCTTGCCAGATTGGTGGCCAAGTAGCTGGGCAAACCGTCTATCTGGATGGTCCCTACGGTCATCTGAAGCTACCATCTGGAGGTTTCAAAGGAGTTGGCCTAATCGCAGGCGGCGTGGGTCTGGCACCGCTTCTTGGCATCCTTCGGGAGTTGCGCTTGAAAAAAGACTCAAGTCCCGTGAAGCTGATCTATGGAAATCGTATTGAATCGCAAATTGCTTGCATCGATGAACTTCATGCCCTTCCACCATCACGATCGGAAGAAATCATTCTCGCACTTTCCGAGCCTCCAAAGGATTGGACGGGCCATGTTGGCATGATCGATCAAACCCTGATTGAGCAGTCTTTTTCCTTTGAGGAGAATCAAAGCTGGATCTACTTGATCTGCGGACCTGGGAGCATGATCCAATCGGTTGAACGAAGCCTGATCAACCTGGGGGTTCCGTCCGATCGCATCCTGTCAGAACGCTTCGATTATGACTGACCCGTTCAAATTCATGCCTTCACACAAAAGGGCGAAGCTAGTTTGCGGCTTTCTGATTTCCTTGCTTCTTGCCGGACTGCTCGTCTTCGGATTGCGGTAATGATGGCCAGATGATGGTTGGAGTGTCTGCTATTACTACCCCTCAGCGAAGCGTTAATCCGTCGTCTTGAATATCGACCACTGGACAATAACAATTGTACCGAGAGGCAAAAGTACCGTTAGTGAAGCAACGATTATCAGCAAGATCCCGAGCTCGCTGTAGTCAGCAGCAGTTTCGAGGCTTCCCGTTGCCCGGTCTCGCACTTCGCGTGTCACCAGAAAGACTTGGTTTAGGTACTTGGTAGCAAGGCTGCTGGCCGATAAAGCGAGATTCGTGAACGACGCCATGACCGCGAAAAAGGTTGCCTTGAGATTTGATGGAGCATTGCGTGCAATCCAGGCAAGCAAGGGAATCATGGCAACCTGACCAAGTGGTGACTCGATTGCGGCATCCATGATGGCAATGAAACGGGCGTCCACGATGCCCCCAGTGATCTCCGCCGTCAGGTTCTGTATGCCATAGTAAAGACCAATGTTAGGAAGGGAGAGAATTCCTGCAGCGATTGTCAGCAGCACGATGATATAGGTGATCGGACGATTAGCCATAAGTGGCCTCAAAACAAGCATGCCAGCAAGAGCGAGCATGGATGTGATCAGGTAGAGAACCGAAAGAAACTGCTCGTCAAAACCGAGAACATCAATTTCAAACCAGGTAGCTCCAGGACCTGGAAGCGGAACTGCTCGAAAGACGAAAATGATAATCGCGGTCCCAACAAGCATCCGCGCCTTTTCCGGCGAAAGGTTCTTGAGAAGCTCGCGCATGAGGAAAATGACGACCACCATGGAACCCGCGAAGACGATCTCCTGAGAAAGCGGAATACTGGAAAGTCCGACTGCAACAGTAAAAAGAAAAAAGGCGGCACCGCCGGTCAGATACCAGTGATTGGGAACGATCGCTTCTTCCCTGTCCGACTGCTGCCAAACATGCTTCGACCCGTCTTTCCCGGCGCTGCTGCGTATTCGAGATCTCTTCAGCCAATTTTGCAGGCTGGCTAACATGACTCCCGATATGGAAATAAGCGGAATAGCAAGCGCGTAGAGGTAAACCCGTCCGTAAATTTCCGCCTTCTGATTTTCCGACATGGCTTCGACGCCGGAAAAAAGAATGATATTGGCGACGGCAACTGCAACCGTCCCGCTGATAAGCGCGAAACGACCAAGCGTCTGCATCGTTGTGTGCAGCGCCTTCGTTTCCGACTCTCCGATGGGCTCTCCATAATCATCTAACCTTGGAACTGCCTCGACGGACATAGCATCAGCAACTGAATCCTGTATGACATATCCGGTTGGCGCCAGGAGCAGACTGACAACATACCAGGCTTCAATCGACAGATATGTCGCCATCAAGGAAGGCTTCTGAATAAGGAAATACATGATCGCCAAACTCGCGGCGATCAAGCTGGCGCCCAGATAGACTAAAATGTATTTCCAGCGCCATATCAAATCCACGATATGACCCATTGGCATCTTTAGAGCCCAGGGCAACCCCGCCCAAAATGAAAGTCCGGCAAGAAAAGCGGCCGACAATCCCAAGTAGTCTTTTACGAAAAAAGTCCCGACAATCGCCGTTAGTCCTGAAATGCCGGCCGCAAAATAGATCATCAATGGGGGCAAGAATGACCAACGCAGCTGGCGCAATAGATCGAAGAATATTAGATCAATTAGATGGACCAGCCTTTCACGCATCTATGCTCCAGCAAGACAGTTCAGATTGTAGGGCCTGTTTAAGTACGGCTATAATTCCGTCGTGTAACCGGGGATTGCACCTTTCTATAAGCGTTACATAAAGTGCATATGCCCCTCACAGAATGTGTGGCCCTAAGAAGACACCTACGGTCAGTGCTACAATTATGCCAATAATGTCCAGCGGCACGCCAGCGCGCAACATGTCCAAACGTTTTACAGAAGAGTTCGCAAACACGATTGCGTTGGGTGGTGTTGCTACTGGCAACATGAAGCCTATCGATGCCGCAAGCGCGATCGGCAAGGCAAATAAGAGCGGTTCTGTGCCGAGGCCCTGGGCAGTTGCCCCTGCGACCGGAAGAAAGATCGCAGCCATTGCCGTGTTTGAGGCAATCTCTCCAAGATA
>JAHEHW010000390.1 GCA_024639745.1 Salaquimonas sp.
CGTCAGCCCCGCTTGCCTGGCGAGTTCAACACCCCAGGCTGTGAAGCCCGACCGCGAGACCAGGATGGGAATCCCCATCATCACGGTTTTGATCACCATCTCCGAGGTTAGCCGACCGGTGGTGTAGAAAATCTTGTCGGCAGGGTCGATATCGTTCCGAAACATCCAGCCGGCAACCTTATCGACCGCATTGTGGCGCCCTACGTCTTCCATATAGACCAATGGGCGGCCGCCTTCGCACAAGACACAGCCGTGGATCGCTCCCGCCTTGAGGTAGAGGCTGGGAACGGTGTTAATCTGTCGGGTCAATTCATAAAGCCAAGAGGTTTTCAGACGAGCGCTGGTGGCCAGCTTCATCTCCTCGAAGGCATCGATCACGTCTCCGAATATCGTTCCCTGCGCGCAGCCAGAGGTGCGGACCTTCTTCTTCATCTTGTCTTCGAAATTGGTCTCGTGATCCGTGCGGACGACGATGACCCCGAGGTCTTCGTCATAATCGATTCCGGTAACGGTATCAGAGTGGCTGAGCATGTTCTGGTTCAGAACGTACCCCAAAGCCAGCAGATCGGGATGGTCGCCGATGGTCATCATGGTGACGACTTCCTGGCTGTTGAGATAAAGCGTCAATGGGCGCTCGGTCACCACGTCGGTTTCGACTGGTGCGCCATCTTGATCTATACCGGCAATCCGCCTTGAGAGCCGCGGGTCCTCGGGATCCGGGGCGACGAGAAACGGCGATGTCATCATGCTCCTCCGATCGGCACTTTTCTTGGCTAGGCGCCTGCGTCCATCATCTGCATTGCAACGAGGCGTGTGTAAAGGGTTGAAACCAGGCCAGCGGCACAACTTGCGATCATTAGTCCGAGCAACGGATAAGGCCCGGATTCAATCGTCAGCATCAGTCCGGGCAATATAGACAGCGCCGCACCGCCGCCGATCTGGATCGCACCGCCCAACCCTGCCGCGGAGCCCGCGAGATGGGGGCGGACGTTGACAATCCCGGCCATGGCCGAGGGAAGCGTCAGTCCGTTGCCCATGCCGACGAAAAATAATGGCAGGAAGAACACCAGCGGCGACATGGATCCGAGAAGGAATCCCGCGAGACTAATAACAATGCCGAAAGCTGCCGTCAGGTTGCCGGATATCATCATGCGAAAGATCCCCAGACGGCTGGCGAAGCGGCCCGAAAGGAAGTTGCCGGTCATGTAGCCGATAGCAACGAACATGAAATAAAGTCCAAGTTCGGACGGGGACATGTTCAGGAAGTTCGCCGCGACGAAAGGCGCCCCGCCTAGAAAGGCGAAAAAGGTGCCTGAAGCAAACATTGCCGAGAGGGCATATCCCCAAAAGCGCCTCGAGGTGAACAGTTCCGGATAGGCGCGGAACTGGTCGGCAATGCTGGCGGACGGAGTTTCGTTGGTCTCTTTCAGATCGAATATCACGATCATCAGGATAAGCGCGCCCAGTCCTCCGGCAAATATGAAGCTAGCTTGCCAGCCATAGATTTCCTGAAGAATTCCGCCAATCGCGGGCCCGATCATCGGAACGAAGGTCATTCCCATGGTGACATAGCCGATCATGCTCGCGGCCTGTTCGAGGGGGACCATGTCGCGGACGATCGCGCGCGAAAGCGCAAAACCGGTAACCACTGCGGCCTGAACCATTCTTGCCGCCAGAAAGAGTTCAATGGTCGGCGCAAGTGCTGCTGCAGCGGATGCGGCGATGAAAACGGCAATGCTGGCGATCAGGACAGGCCGGCGGCCATAGCGGTCTGAAAGCGGGCCGGTGATCAATTGCAGTAAGGCGGTCGCGGCAAGATAGCCGGATATCGCAAGCTGAACGAGCGCGTAGTCTGCGCGGTAGTATTCGGCAATTGCCGGAAGCGATGGCAGCAGAATATTCATGTTCAATGCGCCGATACCGGCGATCAGAACCAGCGTAAGGATATGAGGCGGCGTGGCCCGGTTCAAAAACCGGGCGCGTTCCCTGACAGCATCGACGCGCTGTTCCGTGATGGCCATTCAAACGGCTCCTGGGTTACCGGCTTGGGGGCGGGGTGATCGTCTGCCGCTGCACGATCCGCTCCCGATAAAGGGTATATATTCCCGTTGTCACCACAAGCGCTGCCCCGACGAGGGTAAGCGTATCCGGAATTTCGTCGAACAGGAAATAGCCCAGGACGATCGCATTGAGCAGGATAGTAAAGCGAAAGGGGGCGACAAAGCCGACATCGCCAGTGCGCATGGCGGCGATGATGAAATAATACCCGAACACTAGAAATGCCGACGCGCTCGCGAGTTTGAAAAGCGCCATCGCTGACATTGGTACCCATCCCTGGAAAAGCGCCAGCACGCCACCAAGAGCCGTTACGGCTATTGCCGTCGCAAGACTGATCATGACGCCGGGAATTGAATTCGGAATTGCCCGGGTCGCCAAGTCGCGAAGAACGTTGAACCCCACCGCCCCAAGAACCAGGACAGAATAAAGGGTGAAGCCTTCCAAACCCGGTCTCACGATAATCAGGACACCAGCAAACCCTATCAGGATTGCCGAAAGCCGGCGCCATCCAACTTTCTCGCGGAATATGACGGCTGCGGTCGCCGTGAGCGCCAGCGGCATCGCCTGAAGAATG
>JAHEHW010000391.1 GCA_024639745.1 Salaquimonas sp.
CATGGGCGTTACTTTCTTCGAGGAATGATACCGATGACGTTCGCCATAATCGCAACCTCGCTCGTCGTTTCCGCTAACTTTGCTGACTCACAGGGACGAAGGTGCCGTTCCCGCTCAAAACCCTCCGTTCAGCGCATTGGGTTATGCCCACCGGCTCTGGAAACTGTCGTCAGGATGGATCAAAGGCGGATGGACCCGTAAAGTAGGCTGCTCAATGGTATTAGGCTCTGGGCAGAAAATCGCGGTCAAAGATTTTGCTGCTAAGCGGCCGTTCTAAGCTTTACTGCCTCTAGGTCTTTGGACGTTTCTTGGCGTGGCGAACCATGATGTGGTTGCCAATCTTCCTGGTCTCGAAAATAGAGATTGCAGCCACGAGTTCGCTGGGTTTGGACTTGCCATAGGTGCGTGCATCGAAGTCGGTATGGGCAGCCGTAGCAGCACTACCTAGCGCGCTGAGTGGAACCCAAGCATGATTCTGCTGGATATGATCCATGGCTTCACACAGCAATTTAACCGCTTCTCTGAGATTTTCTTTCTTCGCGATTTGTTTGCCGGCTTCGACTTTTGTTTTCTCGGCAAGCAGATTTTCAATGAAGATGAAGCGATTGCAAACGTTGCGAAGCGGCTCTGGGACCTTCTTCTCGCCGATGCCGATCACCTTAAGGCCATCTTCACGGAAGCCGGTTTGCCAAGTTTTTGGGATCGCTATCCGAAGAAACCAAGACGAAGCCGTCGAAACGGCTTCCATGCAATATGTCCATCGCATCAATGAGGAAACCGATGTCGGATGCGTTGCTTCCCCAAGTATTGGCAGTCTGTTGATGGGCGACGAAACCAAGCGACAGAATTTTCTCTGACCAGGCTTTCAATAGACCACTGCTCCAGTCGCCATAGACCCGCCGCAGCGCAGGCTCGTCAATCGAAGTCATCTCCCTTGAGGATAGCCTCAGCGAACTTCCCTGGAATATTGTCGGCGTCGATCTAACCCGCCAGAAGCGGTCGAGATTTTAGACATATATCCCGTTGGCCGCGTTGACAGCCCTTGCTTCCGCAACGGCTTTACAGCATTGCTATTGATTGATCCCCTAATGCTTGATAACGCGGTCGCCCTTCAATGCGACAGATCCTGTAACAACTTTATCGACTTGGCGGTGATTGGTGCCGCCACTAATGGAGACCATGATAATTGCCAATATCGCAAGGGATATGAGGATTGGCTTCATTGCAACATCCTTTCTGATGGATGCCAGTGTTACCGATCGGGGTAAAGGATGTTCTAATCGGGAAAGGATGCTCGCCCCCAAAGACATATGGGCCAGGCAGCCTTTCTGTTATGGTTTGTTCAATTATGCTGTGTCGCGTCACCGGAGAAATTGCAATGAAGGGCTTGATCGGATATCAGACCGTTTAAGCTATTGTCCACGTTTGGTTGACTGGTAAACGGTTAGAAAAATCACTGGAATACCGAAACGAACCCAAATTTTCTATTTAATAACAATTACTTAGGATTTAACATTTTCCAAAGATGCGCGTTTGAAGGTTCTTTTTTGTCCAAGAATTGCAGCTATATGTCTTGGATTTTGTCAGTCGGCCTGAGCGGGTCTTTCACCACTTTTCCACAGCATCGAACAACGGACGGTCGATTACCGTGGCAGCTCACAGACACAGCCGAGTCCTAAGTAAATCCAAGAGCCCAACACCAGCAGGCTCGACACAAGCCCCGCGACCGAGTGCGCTAGGTAGGCGAGTGATTATTTGCTTTGTCGGATAGCCTAGGCGCTCCTTACCTTACTGTTGTTGACAATCCGAGACGCGGTTCACCCAGGAAAACCCAATACCCCATCCACTGCCACTTGGGGATTTCCAACCTTCGAGGCCCCGCTCTGATTTTGAACCCCTTCTGGCGGGCTCGGTGGCGATTGGTCATTATTTTCCAGAATACGTGCCATAATCAGTTTAATTAGATAAAATCCAAGCTTGGGATTCTGATAATAGGCTTGATACAAAGACTTATCGTCTATGGACAAAAGCCGGCAATCGGTTTCAGCAACAGCCGTTGCGGTCCGCTGTCGGTTCGGAGAGAAAAGACCCATCTCACCCAGTAAAGTCCCAGAGGCAACAGCCTTGTTTATTTCTTCCAGTCGAATTTTCCCATCTTGCAGATAGTACATATGGGATGAGAAATCTCCCTTGCTGAATAGCAATTCACCTTTAGCGAGTTTCTGTGGTTTCATGAAAGGAAGAAGCGCCTCAACAGAATTGTCTACATCGGGATTGGAGCGCGTGAAGCTGATCAAATTTTGTATCTGAAAAAGTCTGGTAGCATTTATCGGCAGGAGCATCAGATGAAGTATGAGTATTGGAGCCAAGCCTTCCAAAGACGCGTAGACGATAAAGGCAAAATTGCTAGCAATCGCGATAATTCGCAATGGGAACATCGTGCGGACATAGAACGTGCAAAAGACAAGAGCCGAAGCCACGTAGCCAATCATTTCTCCAAGAGACATAACGTTTCGCAATCCCCAATCATTCTGAATTTCAAATGAGGCTTACATAACGCAGCAAACAGACGCGGACATATATCTGATCGTTTGAATCTTAAGTTTTTTGGAACATTCGATGCTTT